>JBCDFK010000050.1:0-9086 GCA_039178065.1 Pseudomonadota bacterium
GGCCAGTAAGTGACTTGGTTGAAGAAATATGCGGAATATCATCTCCAAAAACGCTGCGAATAGCGTCCATTTCGCGTTCATCGCCAACTGGCGTCGATGTGCCGTGCGTATTGATGTATCCAATCTTGCCATTCACTGTTGAAATGGCCATTTGCATACAGCGGACAGCACCTTCACCAGATGGCGCGACCATGTCATAGCCATCCGAAGTTGCACCGTATCCTACAATTTCACCGTAAATTTTAGCACCGCGTGCCTTCGCATGTTCGAGCTCTTCCACGACCAAGACACCAGCGCCACCTGCTATGACAAATCCATCACGGGTCGCATCATAGGCGCGCGATGCAGTCGATGGCGTGTCATTGTGCTTGGATGACATTGCACCCATAGCGTCAAACATATTCGACATTGTCCAATCAAGGTCTTCGCTTCCGCCAGCAAATACAATGTCTTGCTTACCCATTTGAATGATTTCATAGGCATTGCCAATACAATGGTTAGAAGTCGCACAAGCCGAAGATATCGAGTAATTGACGCCCTTAATCTCAAACGGCGTTGCCAGAGTAGCCGAGGCGGTCGATGACATCGTCTTTGGCACGGCAAAGGGCCCAATACGTTTGGGCGACTTGTTTTTTTCCGTCAATAAGGCGGCCTGATAAACAGTTTGCGTAGACGGACCACCGGATCCCATGACAATGCCAGTGCGAATATTGGAGATCTGGTCTTTCTCAAGTCCAGAATCGTCAATTGCCTGCTGCATAGCAAGAAAATTCCATGCAGAACCCTTTGCCAAAAAGCGTGTTTGGCGGCGATCCAATATTTCAAAGGGATCCACCTTCGGTGATCCAAATACATGGCTGCGAAAACCGTGCTCCACCATATCTTCAGATGTGGTGATACCGGACTTTGCGTGAAGCAGAGAATCGAGGACTTCATCGATATTGTCTCCGATTGAAGACACGATGCCCATCCCAGTCACAACAACGCGTTTCATGAATTCATCCTATTTTATTGGCCAATTCTTGGCTGCCAGCTATTGTTCTTGAAACAGTGCTACACGCAAGTCGCTTGCGGTGAAAACGGTTTCGCCATCGGCCTTAACAATACCGTCTGCGATGCCAAGCACAAGGCGTCCGCGCATGACGCGTTTAAAGTCGATTTCGAACTCGACCAACTTAGTCTTTGGTGTCACCATGCCGGTAAACTTAACTTCGCCCGTCGAAATGGCGCGGCCTTTACCTGGCTCTCCAAGCCATCCGAGATAAAATCCAGTCAATTGCCATAAGGCATCAAGCCCAAGGCAGCCTGGCATGACTGGGTCACCAATAAAATGACATGGGAAGAACCAAAGATCCGGATGGATATCGAATTGCGCACGAATACACCCTTTTCCTTTTGCTCCACCGGTTTCAGAAATTTCGGTAATTCTATCCACCATTAACATCGGTGGAGCCGGCAATTGTGCGTTGCCCGGACCGAACATTTCCCCTCGTGAACATGTCAAGATTTCTTCATATGTATAGCTGGATTGTTGTTCCGCCATCACTTTTGCCCTTGTTTTATCCCTGCATTAACGCTCTTGCGGAATTAATGCTATATCTATTGTGCTGGCAGATTACCAATCCTACCTATTGATTGGCCTTGATTAAGCGAATATAAGCAAAATTGTAAGGGTTTGCGGCAATTTTCCGCGCCTTAAAACAAGTTTTGCTGGGTAACAACCATGCCAACGACGACAGTAGAAACAAAAGGCGATTTGCGCCAATTATTGCATGATGCGGGTCTGCGTCCAACGCGCCAGCGGATGGCACTTGCAGGCATGCTGTTTTTGGAAGCTGATCGTCATATTGCGGCAGAAGACCTGCATCGCCAGGCCGTTGAAAACGGCGTCCCGGTATCGCTCGCTACCGTGTATAATACACTACACCAGTTCACACATGCTGGCCTGTTGCGCATATTGTCGGTTGAAGGTCAGCGCACATATTTTGACACCAATACCAGCGATCACCACCATTACTATGTTGAGGATTCAAATGTAGTCATGGACGTGCCAACTGGGTCGGTCACCGTTGATAATTTGCCGGTTCCGCCAGATGGCATGGAAATTTCCAATGTGGACATCGTGATACGGTTGCGCAAAAAGCGTTAGTCCAAATCTAGATATCAATCTTCGATCGTTTCATCGGGATATGCACCCCAAAGATCGGCCTGGCTCGCAAAACCACCAACTGTTTTGCCTTTTGCATCGAACTCGACTTCGCACCATGCACCATCACAGGATACCAATTCTGTCACAACGCCGGGCTGTAAAAATGCCACCTCCTGCGCACCCGCGCGTGGCTCTTTGTATACCGAAATTGTTGCTTGCTTTTGATCTTTTCGCCAAGGCGTTGCGAGAGCAGTCCTTGTTCCGGAGAGCAGCGAGCCGTGTATCCAACCCGTTGTTCCATC
The DNA here is from genome assembly GCA_039178065.1 of Pseudomonadota bacterium. Taxonomy (GTDB): domain Bacteria; phylum Pseudomonadota; class Alphaproteobacteria; order Rhizobiales; family Rhizobiaceae; genus Ahrensia. The sequence continues at coordinate 2,452 of JBCDFK010000050.1, forward strand.
GGCATCGCGAACCCGGCGCCAATTGTCGTATTCTTGGATGATTTCAAGTGGCAGACCAGATTTGAGATACAGCCAAGCCACCGCATAGTCCCGTCCGGGACCCACGCGCATATTCACGCGTTGAGATTTCAGACTAACGAAGCGGGGTAGCGGCAATCCGCTTGGTCCGCGATTTATTGATGACGTTGTTTGAGCAAGGCTTTGTGTTGGTACCGATGTGATGAAAAGCGGCAAAATCAATGCGACCGAGAGTATTGCTGTTATAGGTCTGCCAAATTTACTCTTCATGATGAACCCCAATGCTGCTCAGATGCTCAGTGCCTTGATCGAGAATGTGCCAATTTGGCAAAACTCGAACAGTTGAAATCAAAAAATCAACCTGCGCCCTAAATTCCTTTGTAACGTCGACCGTGGCTTGATAGAAACACGTATTAACGGTCGCGATTATCGTCGCTTTTGGTTAATGGGTACTCAACAAACCCGTCGATTGTCGCAAAGTCCGCACTTCGACGTATGTGCCGTACTGCAGCAGGGAACTCGCCTTTTGGATACCAAGCCTTTTGTAATTGTAACGCGTAAGCTACCCGAGCCGGTTGAGACCCGCATGGCTGAACTTTTTAATGTCCAGCTCAATGAGGATGACCTACCAATGAGTGACGCTGCGTTGGAAAATGCAGTTGCGACGGCAGACGTTTTGGTGCCCTCCGTTACTGATAAAATTGACGAGGCATTGATCGAGAAAGCCGGCCCAAAGCTGAAGCTAATTGCAAATTTCGGCAATGGGGTGGACAATATCGACGTTAGAGCGGCACACAAACGCGGTATCATCGTAACCAATACGCCAGATGTGCTAAATGAAGATACCGCTGATATGACCATGGCGCTTATCTTGTCCGCACCGCGCAGACTTGTGGAAGGTGCCGATCACCTTTTGAGCGGAAAGGACTGGGAAGGGTGGTCACCGACATGGATGCTTGGCCGCCGCATTTGGGGCAAGCGTCTTGGCATAATAGGTATGGGTCGTATCGGCATAGCAGTTGCGCGTCGCGCCAAAGCCTTTGGACTGTCCATTCACTACCACAATCGCGAGCCAGTTGCCGATGTTATCCGAGAAGAACTGGATGCCACCCACTGGGAAAGTCTAGATCAAATGCTGGCCCGCATGGATATAGTCTCTGTGAACTGTCCATATACGCCTGCTACTTTTCATCTACTGTCGGATCGACGGCTAAAGTTGCTGCAGCCGACGGCTTTTGTGGTCAACACCGCGCGCAGTGAGATCATCGACGAAGAAGCTCTTTTAACGCTCATAGAAGAAGGCAGAATTGCAGGCGCGGGCTTGGACGTTTTCGAAGGGGAACCGATCGTAAGTCCGCGGCTCAAGAAACTCGTTCAAGATGGCAAGATTGTTCTTTTGCCGCATATGAGTTCAGCCACGATTGAGGGCCGCATTGAAATGGGCGAGAAGGTGATTATCAATATTCGTCTTATGGCAGGCGGCGACCGCCCTCATGATCGCGTATTGCCTTCAATGATTTGAAGCAGCGACGACTAGGATATGCGCCGATACTTGATTTGATCAAACCGAGCTTCAAGCGCGTCGTATAGTAGAAGTTTTCCTATCAACGGATCGCCCGCACCTGTAATCAACTTGATAATTTCGGTTGCTTGCAGTGAGCCGATCACACCAGCAATTGCTCCTAGAACTCCAGCTTCGGCACAAGTTGGCACAGCGCCTGTTGGCGGGGGCTCTGGAAACAAATCCCGATAGCGGGGATTGCCATTCTCATAAGGAACCAAAACAGTAAGCGATCCATCAAACCGTCCAAGCGCTCCGGAAACCAAAGGAATCGCAAGCTTCTCAGCCATATCGGCGATCAAATATCTGGTTTCAAAGTTGTCAGACCCATCAACGACAAAATCATAATCGCCCAGCAATTGCTCGGCGTTGTCTGCGGTAATCCTCTCTTGGTGGGTTCGGATAACGGTCTGCGGGTTCACCTCATTGAGGGTTGTGGCTGCACTGTGTGTTTTTGGCTGGTGTACAGCAGATGTTGGATGAATGATTTGGCGTTGAAGGTTGGATAAGCTCACTTCATCATCGTCAACTACACCCAAAGTGCCAACACCAGATGCAGCTAAATAAAGTAGCACGGGGCTGCCTAACCCGCCTGCGCCTATGACACACACCTTCGCTGCCTTAAGCTTTTGCTGACCGGCACCGCCAATCTCTGGCAGTATGATGTGTCGGGCGTATCGCTCAATCTCGGTGTGGCTCAGCTTTTCCATCTAAGTGTTTTCTAGGGTTAGCGTGCCATTATCAACATTAAAGTACTGCGCACGATCCCCTAACGCGTCAAATAGATTCCTATCGGTGCCGGTCATAAATGCCTGTCCGCCATTGGCGTGAACGCGGTCAAACAAAGCGGCCCGCCGATCAACATCTAAATGAGCAGCAACTTCATCAAGTAGTAGAAAAGGAGCCATCTTTGAGATCGAACGCGTCAATTGAGCATGTGCAAGTATTAGCCCAATGAGTAGAGCCTTTTGTTCGCCGGTCGAACACAGGCCTGCTGCAATGTTCTTTTCGACGTGGCGAACCAAAAGATCTGCGCGGTGCGGGCCAATCAATGTACGCCCTGCTGCGCGGTCGCGATAGCGCATGTCGCGCAATTGCTTTGTAAAACTCGCTTCCAAGTCAAATCCGTTTAGGCCTTCCGCTGCCAGTGCTTCGAGCTCCCCCTGGAGCGATAGATGAGCAGTAGGGAAGGTTTTGTCCAGTTTGGTGCTGCCTGTTTCTAGAAGTCCCGTCAGCAGGGATATGAGTTCGAAGCGCGCCATCACTATTGCCGTGCCAAGCGAAGCCAATTGGTTTTCGGCCGCATCAAGCCAAGCATCTGTTTGCTGGTTTGCTGGTTCGTCTAGCAGGCGATTTCGGTTTCGCATGCCTTTTTCATAGTTGGAAACACGTCGGCCATGGATCGGGTCAATCGCCAAAACCATGCGATCCAAAAATCGACGCCGATCGCTGGTCGCACCCATGAACAGACCATCCATAGATGGTGTCACCCAGATGACGCGGCACAAATCCGACAGCTCATCAACACTCTTTGCTGTGGTGCCATTGATTCTCGTGCGTCGCACGGGCGTTGCGCCCTGCTCAATGCCGGCTGTTCCAGTGCCTATGGCGTAGTCTTCGCCCGAATTAATTAAGGTCGCAAATACTGAAAAGCCGTCTGGCGCATCCTTGTGGCGCATATCAATCAGTGGCGCACGCCGTAAACCTCTGCCAGGTGATAGCAGCGAAACCGCTTCCATAAGGTTAGTCTTGCCAGCACCATTGGCACCCGTCAGAACAACGTGCTTAGCCGCGAACTCAGTTGAGAGCGATGGGTAGTTACGAAATGCGGTCAGCTTAATTTCCGACAGCCAAATATCAGGTCCGGCATCATCCATGGTGCTTCAAAAACCCAATCGTATCGGTTTGACCAGTATGGTCGTCAAACGCGCATTGGCATTAAGACATAAAGAGCATGAGCGTCTTCCAGATCCTCGATCAATGTTGGCGAACCCGCATCCGCCAGCAGGAACTTGATATCTGCGCCTGTAAGTTGATTTGCGATATCCAGAAGGTACCGCGCATTGAAACCTATCTCCATACCATCGGCATCATAGCCAACCGCAAGTTCCTCGGTCGCTGAACCTGAATCGGGGTTATTGACGGAAAGTGTCAACATGCCTTCAGCCAGTGCAAGTTTAACCGCACGGCCACGCTCGCTAGAAACCGTTGAAACGCGATCAACGGCATCGGTGAACGTTTTACGATCAACCTGCATGGCTTTGTCATTACCCTGCGGAATAACACGTTGGTAGTCAGGGAATGTGCCGTCTATCAATTTTGATGTAATCACAACCGCGCCAATAGTCAGGCGGATTTTGCTGTCTGACAGCTCAATGATTACAGCAACATCAGGATCATCGACAAGCTTCTGCAATTCTCCAACGGTTTTACGCGGTATAATAATACCTGGCATATTTTCGGAACCATCTGGCGCTTCTGTTTCACAACGCGCTAGGCGGTGTCCATCGGTCGCTACGGCGCGAAGTACGATATTGCCGTCATTTTCTGCCGTATGAACATAAATGCCATTTAGATAGTAGCGTGTTTCTTCGGTGGAAATCGCAAATTGTGTGCGCTCGATTAAGCGGCGCAGTGTTTGGCTATCCAGGCGAAAGGTGTGTGAGAATTCACCCGCCGCCAGTTGAGGAAAATCAGACTGAGGCAAACACTGCAGCTTAAAATGTGATCGACCAGAGGCCACTGTCATGGTTGCGCCCTCGGGATCCATGGAGAGCATTACCTCACTACCATCAGGTAGCTTGCGAACAATGTCATACAACAAATGAGCGGGCACTGTTGTGGCACCTGACTGCTCAACCTGCGCCGGTGTCGCTTCGGTTATTTCCAAATCAAGATCTGTTGCCTTCATCTCGAGGCTAGCGCCATCGGCATTTAACAGCACGTTTGATAAAATCGGAATTGTGTTACGTCGCTCAACGACGCGATGAACATGGTTGAGTGATTTAAGAAGATTGGCTCGCTCAAGTGTCACGCGCATGGGAACTATCCATTTGGCTGTATTGGTGGTTACATCTTGCCTTCAAAAACAAGCGTCTACGGGCACCGAATGTGGGCTTTTAGAGATTCAAATGCAAGTATTGGCGGCCAAGAGGGCTGCCAATTACCTTGAAAGATTGGGGATAATGGCAGCAGCGCATAGCGCCACTGCCTAGCCCCTGCGTCGACAGGAAGATTCCCTTATTCCTCGATAAGACGACGTAGTAATTCCAACTCTTTGGAAAGGTTGTTGTCCGCTGTTTTCATCTGTTCAACTTTGCGAACAGCATGCAAAACAGTGGTGTGGTCTCGTCCGCCAAAACGGCGGCCTATCTCAGGCAGGGATCTTGGCGTCATAATTTTGGAAAGATACATCGCAATCTGGCGTGGACGCACAACTGTGCGAGTTCGGCGATTAGAGAGCATTTCGTTACGTGGTACATTGAAGTGCTGAGCAACCACGCGTTGAATGTCTTCAATGCGTACTTTCTTGCGCTCTTCTGCGCGCGTCAAATGTCCCAAAATGTCGTCGACACGGTCCAGAGAAAGATTTGGCTCGAAAGAATGACGGAACATCAGCTGGTTGAATGCACCTTCTAGCTCTCGGAAGCTAGACGAGACAGTTTTTGCTACGTGATCAAGAACTTCATCAGAGATGTTTAGAGTCGTGTCGTCTTTTTGTGCCTCATTCAAACGATTGCGGAGCATCGCTGCGCGCATTTCATAGTCCGGCGCTTCGATTTCGAGGGCAACGCCACCTTTCAGGCGTGAACGGACACGCGGATCAAGTGACTCTAGCTCTGCTGGCGGACGATCGGCTGCGACTACAACCTGCTTAGCGCTGTCCAATAGCGTGTTGATCAGGTGGCAGAATTCCGACTGAATTTTTTCGCCCTGCAAGAACTGCATATCGTCGATCACCAGAAGGTCGATGTCATTCAAAGATTCTTTAAAACCCAAAGCGGTTGAATCGCGAATTGCACTGGCGAAACGCCACATAAAATACTCAGCGGTCAGATACACAACCCGCTTGGTTGGATCTTTTGCTTTTGATGCATTTGCAATCGCTTGCAGCAAGTGAGTTTTGCCGAGGCCAACCGTCGAGTAAAAGAATAGAGGGTTAAATCGTGCGGCATTCGCTCCTTGATCAACCGCCGTTCGGGCAGCAGCCAAACAAACATTGTTTGAAGGCCCTTCGATGAAATTATCGAACGTAAAGCGGGAGTCCACTGGCGAACCAAGTACGTTTCCGCGCCCTGATTGTTCGTGCAATGATCCGCGATGCGGCATTTTTGGTTGGCTCAGCCCTGGCATTTGCGGGTGCTTGGTATTGAGCGTAGGTGCGCCAGCGGGCGTCTTTGATTGTGCGTTTGCAGATTGGCTGCCTTGCTTTGGTTGTGTCGCGCTGCGCACAACCATCTCGATCTTGAGGACTTCGGCGGCTTCCTTTTGCCACAACTCAAGTATGTCATCGAGATAGTGGCTGTTTATCCAAGTGCGTAAAAAGGTTGTTGGCACCGATAGACGAATAACGCTCTCGCTTGATGGTTCAAGCTGCACTCGAACAAACCAACTTTGGTAGACTTCGGTACCGATTTTTGCTCGCAGCAATTGGCAAACGCGTTCAAATGTTAACTGGCGTTGCTTTTCTACGGCATCTTGTTCTGGTTCTTGTTTATCATTCGATCCGTCACCATCCGCCTTATTCACCGATGCACTCCCCTCATCCGCATTGTTCAATGCAGACCGCGCCATATTAACGTGACGAGAAACAAGCACTCCGACATTCATTGAGTCAAACGTTTCCGCCAAATTTTCATTGCTGCGCTGCATTATTGTGTCCTAAAATTGAAGTCAAAAATTGTTCCATGATGGAACTTAAGATTGGTCGTTTTGATCGCCGTGCCCCTTCGGTTGTCACCTCCAATTTTGGTCGCACTTCTCCCGATGCCGAAAACAGTGTTTTCTGCGTGAAATGCGTAGTTATGTTTTTGAACTGGCTCAGCAAAGCCTCACC
>JBCDFK010000051.1:0-9068 GCA_039178065.1 Pseudomonadota bacterium
GCGCAAATTCCAGCGCGCAGAAATACTCTATCCAAAATAAGCAATTGCATAGCGAAACATCAGTACTGAGCTTCATCAACAGCTAAGAATTTCTTATAAATTATATATATCTGCCTATTTGCTAAGTGTTTCTAATTACATGCAAAAAATGAAGATAGGTCTTCAACTAACTTGCTCTCACGACGAAAATAACAGCATTCTCACAACACACAAAAAAGATTATTTTCCTTCTATTTCAAAGCGTTGGCAAAGCAACCATACTGAGATATGTAAAGGCTACGCGTTTAAGGTTGCATTTTGATATTTTTTGGCCGATGGCACGGAAGAATCTACTCTAGACATGTAGGCAACCGCACCTCTGCAGCGCAAAGACTGCTTTGGATGATCACACCGGCACAGTGCTTGCCGCTCAATAGATTGGGACCGGTCAATATGGCTTCTCAGGAAAAATCTGAATCAAAAATTGCTTGGAAGGGCGATGATGGCATTTGGTCTATCGTGAAGCGATTATTCTCGGATGCATATAGGCCGGAGCATCGGACGACCTTCATCTTCGCGATAATTTGCATGATCATTGCTGCGGGCGCTACGGCAGTAACCGCGCTCCTAATGCGCAACATCATCAACGACATATTTGTTGACCAGCAGGCAGGGAAAATTGCGCTGCTGGGCTCTGTTGTTATGTTGGTTTTTGCGACCAAGGGTTTTGCGACCTACGGCCAAACGGTGTCACTTCAACGCATCGGCAATGCAGTCACCCGTCAGTTTCAAGTACGGATGATAGAAAAGCTAACATCAATGTCGTCAAGTTTTTTCGAAGACAATCATTCAAGTACGATGATTATGAGGATTGCTCAAAACGCCACCGCTATGTCGGAACTGGTCATATTGGTTGCCACAAGTGTGGGCAGCAATTTGCTCACACTGACCGGATTGATAATTGTAATGGTTATTGCGGATCCCATAATGAGTTTTATCTCACTCATTATCCTACCAGCTGTGATCTTTGGGCTCCGATTGATCCTAAAGAGCGTTCGGTCGCTGGACACTGGCGAATTTTCTGGTCTTGCAAGAGTAATCACATCAACCCAGGAGACGGTTAGTGGCATAAAAGTCATCAAGGCTTTCTCGCTGGAAAAGAAAATGCAGACCGAGCTGGAGGCGGACGCTCGCGAAGTGGAATCTCGCCTCAATGCCATCAGTCGCAGAAAGGCGGCCGTTAGCCCATTGATGGAAACGCTTGGTGGCGTATCGATCGGTGCGGTCATATTTTATGCTGGTTGGCAAACCGTAGCCAACGGCAAGACACCCGGCGAATTTATGGCATTCATTACCGCCTTCTTATTGGCCTATGAACCGGCCAAGCGCTTAGCCGGCTTCAATGTTGCGGTTCAACGCGCAGCTAACCGAGCCCGAATGGTTTATGATCTATTGGATGATCCAAATGTTGAATCCAATAAAGCCAACGCCACCGTGCTGGACAGTGTTGTAGGAGACGTCGCCCTAGAGAATGTGAGCTTTCGCTATAAGGACAAAAAGGAAGTACTCAATGGCGTTACGTTCAGAGCTCGACCAAACACCACGACAGCAATTGTTGGCCCTTCCGGGGCAGGAAAATCTACCTGCTTCAGCCTCATACAGCGCCTTTTCCATCCATCAAACGGACGCATCACAGTCGATGGACATGATATCGCAGATGTCACCTTTGAAAGCCTGCGAGCTAATATAGCGTTAGTCACACAAGACACCTATTTGTTTAGCGGCTCTATTAGAGACAACATCGCACAGGGCAATCTTCAAGCAAGTGATGAAGATATAGCGCGAGCAGCCGAAACGGCACTGGTCAATGAGTTTGCGAATGGGTTGAAAGGTGGCTTGAACAGCCAAGTCGGCGAAGGCGCCATAACGCTATCGGGCGGCCAAAAACAGCGCATCGCGATTGCGCGTGCAATATTGAAAGATGCGCCGATCCTGCTACTCGACGAAGCCACCTCTGCACTAGACAATGAATCAGACCGTTTGGTTCGGGAGGCGCTGACCAAGTTGAAGGAAGGCCGTACCACAATCATAATTGCTCACAGGCTTTCCACGGTTATCGATTGCGATGCCATATATTACTTGGACAATGGGCAGATTGTTGAGAATGGAACGCACGACAGCCTGATGAAGGCAAAAGGTCCTTACTACAAATTATTCAATTCACCTGATGCAGAGTTCCCCTCGGCGGCTGAGTAAAGAATATCCGCTAAACAGCTTCAAAGGTGCTCCTGAATATCGGGCCTTGTAAGCAAGACTGCTGACTTTCAGTGCTGCAGAGCGCAATTCATATGCGCCACCACTGCATTATCTGGCAATAGACCTACTGGTTATCAATATCAGTCTGTGTGACCGTATAGGCGACTTCAAATATCGCTGTTTCGCCAGGTGCAAGATCCGCCTGTGTAACAGCTGGACCCGGCGTCGTTGAAGTAGTGCCGCCAACCAGTGCAATCGTGCCTAATCCACCACTACCAGAAAACGCGTCATCTGAAATTTCAGCATCAGAAATCGTCGTATTACCCGTATTTGTAACTGTAAATCGATAGTACACTAAGCTGCCGAGTCCCTGAGGGGTCGCACCAATGAGTGATCCACCGGTTGCGAAATCATCATCATATGCTTCTTTAGCAAGCGTCAGCGCTGAGCTGTCTGGGATCGTTGTTAAAGCCGTTAAAGTTCCGGTAGGCGTTATTTCCACGTCGTCTGGGTCATCGGCAGTAACTGTAGCGGTATTATCTACCCCATCTGTCACACCAGCACCGTTATCAATATCAGTCTGTGACAGCGTATATACTACTTCATAAACAATTGTTTCACCGACCTGCAGAATGCCATCTGTAGCAATACTTTCGGTGTCAATGGAGATTGAAACAGTACCGCCATTGGTTCCAGCGATCGTATCGAAATCTGGTCCTGGGTCCGTAACTGAGAGCGTATCAAGTGTGACATTGCCCGTATTGACCAATGTCACATTGTAAACAATTGTTTCGCCAGCATCATCACCCGTGCTCACAACAGTTTTGTTGGCCGTGAACCGCGCGTCCTTTGTAATCACTGTAACTGATTCTGTGTCGCTGGGCGGATTACTTGAGTAAGCAGGGTCGCCGTTAGGGCGTGTACCATTAACGGTCGCCGTATTATCGATTTGCGCCGAAACCGATACAACATGGCCAAACACCAAAATCGCTGCAGCTGACGCACGCAGCAATATTTTGCTAAATAAATTCATTTTATTTTGCTTCACTGCCGACCCCTACTAGGCAGATCCCCCGGACCGAATCACTTGATACTAAATAACAAATGGACTCTTGGGAAGAGGCCGCAAATTGATGGTGCCAATCCTACGCAAAAGTACCGAAATTCAAAGCAATTGCGAGCCAAAAGCCTTAACTATTGTTGCCATTCATCGCGACCAATACTTGCTGTAAACACGGCTCATCTGGGCAAGATTGCACTTTCCTCGATGAGTTCGACATGACACAAAGCAATACTACTACCGAAGCCGACCGCAGATGAGAATGATATGCCCGATTCAAACATAGCTCACTTTACTAGTCTGTTAGATCCAGACCGCCTGTTTCCCGCCGATAACAAATGTCGTGAGATTGCACGCAATCTATTCTCTGAAGTTGAAAAACTACCAATAATCAGCCCGCACGGGCACACCGATCCAAAATGGTTTGCAGAAAACAAACCATTTGAAAATCCCACCGACTTATTGGTGACACCGGACCACTACCTGCTTCGTATGCTTGTAAGCCAAGGCATATCGTTTGAAGGGTTGGGCATAGCTAAAAAGGATCAGCAGATCGCAGGGGAACCTGAAAGGGTTTGGCGATTGTTCGCTGAGCATTACTTCCTGTTCAGAGGTACGCCGAGCCGTATGTGGCTGGACCACACATTCGAAACATTATTCGGCATCAATGAACCTCTCAATGCAGAAACTGCGGATTCATATTATGAAAAGATCAGTGAAAAACTGGGGCAGCCAGAATTTCTCCCGCGCGCGCTTTACGAACATTTCAATATAGAGGCCATCGCAACAACAGAGAGTGCATTGGACGATTTAGCGTGGCATGATCAGATCGAGCAGTCTGGCTGGAATGGCCGGGTTGTCACAACTTACCGACCCGACAGCGTTGTCGACCCCGACTTTGAAGGTTTTCAGACAAACATCAAAAAGTTCGGTGAAATCACGCAATGCGATGCCTCAAATTATCAAGGCTATTTGGATGCCCATCGTGCAAGGCGCGCTTACTTTAAACAGAGAGGTGCAACCGCAACGGATCACGGACATGCATCGGCGGCAACCGCCGATCTTTCCCCGCAAGCAGCAGCTCAACTTTACCTAAAAATCCTCAACGCGGAGCACAGCGCAGCCGACGCAGAATTGTTTCGTGGCCAAATGCTAACGGAAATGGCAAAAATGAGCGTCGAAGACGGTCTCGTCATGCAAATACATCCCGGTTCCGACCGCAATCACAGCCAAGAAATTATGTCGAACTTTGGACGCGACAAGGGCTTCGACATACCAACACAGACCGACTATGTGCACGCGCTCAAACCATTGCTGAATGCGGTGGGACAACGAAAAGAACTTACGCTTATTTTGTTTACCCTCGATGAAACCACCTATGCCCGCGAACTTGCGCCGCTCGCCGGTGCATATCCTTGCCTTAAGCTCGGGCCAGCCTGGTGGTTTCATGACAGCGCCGAGGGAATGATGCGTTTCAGGCAGAGCGCCACAGAAACAGCAGGGTTTTACAACACCGTCGGCTTCAACGATGACACGCGTGCTTTTTGCTCCATTCCCGCCCGGCACGATGTCGCGCGCCGTGTCGATTGCGCATTTCTGGCAGACCAAGTTGCACGCGGAATATTGCGCATGGATGAGGCCCATGAAGTTGCTTGGGAGTTGGCCTATGGCTTGGCCAAAAAAGCTTATCGGTTATAGCAAGCTAATAAACCAAGAGACAAAACTACTTCACCCTAGCGAGAAAAACCCGACAAATTACGACTGTGCCATTGCTGACGCTTTCGCGCGTTCACGCCGATCGTGCCATTGATACCAAGCTACAGCGGCTGGTAAAAACCAAGGCCTTCCAAAGTATAGCGGACGGGATGAAAATGGCAGATCGTCAAACGCGGTTTCACCTTCTTTAGAGCCGAGCACTTTCTGTCCAAGGCGCATCCCAAGATAACTCGCCATTGAAACACCCGAACCGCAATAACCCATGGCATAGTGAACACCATCGTGAATGCCAACATGCGCCAATTCATCAAAAGTGTAAGCAACAGTACCGCTCCAGCTATGCGTGATTCCATAGTCACGTAACTCTGGAAAAATCGTACACATACTCTCATACAATTTTGGTCCGCCAGCGACCGAACCAACTTCGCGCGCAGACACCCGGCCGCCAAACAATATCCGCCGTCGGTCCGGCGACGCACGATAATAGTAAACGACCTTGCAAGTATCACTCGCTATACGGTTGGTTGGAAACAATTGATCAACCAGCGCTACTGGCAGTTCTTCGGTCGCGATAATATTGCTGCCAATGGGAATCACGCGACGCTGCAGCCACGGCGTAAGGTTGGTTGTGTAACCATTGGTGGCAACGATCACGTCTCTTGCCGCCACTTTGCCCTTCTCTGTACGCACCAAAAAACCTGATGCCGTTCTTTCAATATTCAAGGCAGCGCATTGACCCGTCACATGTGCGCCCGCCGCAATTGCCGTGTTCAGAAGGCCTCGATGGTATTTCGCAGGATGCAAGCTGGCATGCTGTGAAAACACAACGCCACCAAAATAGCTATTTGAGCCAAGTTCGGATAATTGTTCATTCCGCGATATTGCATGTGTTTCAATGCCTTCTTCGCGGGTCAGCTTTTCAGCATCACGCGTCAATTGCTCGTAGTGTTTTGGCGTATGAGCTGCATGGTATCTGCCCGACCTTAGAAAATCGCATTCGATATTGTTTTCTGAAATGCGATCCTCGATCCAGCTAAGGGCTGTTTCGCCCTCGCGGCGAATTCCCCGCGCCTTTTCCACGCCAAAACGCGCCGTTAGTTTTTCTAACGATGGCTTAACGCTCGTGCTGATTTGGCCGCCGTTTCGTGTGCTGCATCCAAATCCGATTTCACCGGAGTCCAGCACGAGCGTGGATCTACCACCACGCGCCGTCTCAATGGCCGCATTTAATCCCGTGTAACCGGAGCCAATGACAACGACATCAGCGCTTGTAGGCACCTGATTGGGAAGGCTTGGCAGATGACCCGCATCATCCAGCCAATAGGGCTCATCACTACATCCTGGCAATAGCCCTGTCGGCATTTTGTGTACCCTGCAAATGAAACTTATTTTGGGCGCCAAAAGACGCCCTGCCACGATATAATTCTAAAGTGATATTGGTCTGTAATTTATATCCATTGTATATTTTTGACCAGACCATTCAAAGCTTCAAAGCCGGCAGCGATTTAATGATATCGATACCCTTGACGATATCCTCGGGTAGCGTGCTGCCAAATCCCAACACCAAACCCTTTTGCGCAATGGGAGCCATACAATACTGGCTCATTGGAGCGACAATTATGCCCTTTGCTTTCGCTTGTTCAACCAACAGTTTTTCATCCACTTTTGGATGTAAGATTGCAGGCGTATGAAACCCACCACTGGTTTCTTGCAGAACAACCGTATCTGGCAACGCTTTTGCAGCTTCCCGTAAGGCTTCATATCGCGCTTTATATAAATTCCTCATCATTCTGATATGGGTGGAATACAGCCCTTCATCCATGAAATCTGCGACAATGGCCTGCGTCGTAGTTGGAGGTCCGCTTATCCAGGAGGAAAAGACTTGGTTGAAAATCGGGGTCATTCGGTCTGGGACGAGAATGAAGCCCAAGCGCAAAGACGGAAACAACGTTTTTGAGAAAGTGCCTACGTAGAAAACGCGTCCATGCGTATCAATGCTCTTGAGCGCGGGCTGGGGTCGATCACCATAATAAAACTCGCCATCATAATCGTCCTCGACGACAAGAGCTCTTGCTTTGATAACTGCATCTAGTAACTCAATCCGGCGGGCGAAGGACATGATGTGTCCAAGCGGTTGCTGATGTGAAGGTGTAACGAATACCATACGAAAATCAGGCACCCTTTTGAGACCATCAGATACATCTATTCCCTCACCATCCAACGGTATGGGAACCACTTCGGCACCGGTCGCAACCAGCGCGTTACGAGCGCCTTTGGCTCCAGGGTTTTCAAACCAAACGCGGTCGCCGGGGTTCAAGAACATTTGCCCAATCAAAGCGAATGCTTGCTGGGCACCGGTTGTTATGAATATTTGATTGGCATTGCATGTAATGCCGCGGGCGGCTGTCAGATAGGTCGCTATGGCCTCGCGCAATCCTTGATATCCCTGCGGCTGTCCATAGCCCATTATTTCATTGCGATCGCCGCGCAGATGTCGCGCCGATATTCGCGACCAATGGGCAAGCGGAAAAGCATCAAGGGCGGGCAATGCTGTAACAAAGGCCTGCGATCGATATGGCAGCCGTGTGCGTGGTGCAAAACTTGCAGGCGATTGGCTGAGGTTGGCCGACAGTCGAGGAGCATCCCCCAAATCTGGCGCGCTCCCAGGTTCAACAACGGGCGGCTTTGGAACGACCAGAGTTTCGCTAACAAATGTCCCGGCCCCCACACGAGATGTTAGCATGCCATCTGAAATCAACCGATCGATCGCATCAATCACCGTTGTTCGAGATACGCCGGTTTCCCGTGCCATCGTTCGACTGGCAGGCAACCGATCACCTGGTTTCAACCCTCCTGAAAGCAAAATATCCCGCAATGCCATATAGAGTTGAACGCTAATGTTCTTGCGAGAATCTCTGTCCAGCTGGATTGCAGAAAGCAGCGCACCGGCTTCTCTCTTCATCATTCCGCTCCAAAATTGGTCTATCCATATTGCGATAATGGATATTCAGCCAAGACCAATACAATGTAAATTGCTTTATGTCAGAACGAGATTTTGGTGACGGTGATTGTATGAAACTCAAGTCGATCGAAACATTTACCGACGAGTTCGTCTGTTTTGTCCGCGCCACGGCTGAGGATGGTTCGCAAGGCTGGGGACAAGTCGCACCATATTTTGCAGATATTACCGCTCAAGTGGTTCATAGACAGGTGGCGCCCCATGCGCTTGGTAAGGATATTGGTGATATCGACGGCGTTCTCAATCTCGTACGTGACCGCGAACACAAATTTCCCGGTTCTTATTTAAGACGCGCAATGGGCGGATTAGACACCGCGCTTTGGGATATGCGCGGAAAAATAGAAGGGAAATCGGTTTGCGAACTCATTGGCGGCACGCCTGGGAGCTTCCGCGCATATGCATCTTCTATGAAACGCGACATCACACCTAATGATGAAGCTGATCGATTTGCGAGACTGCAAGATCAGTACGGGTTTGATGCATTCAAGTTTCGCGTTGGCGCAGAAGTTGGTTGGGACGTTGATGAATGGCCAGGGCGCACAGAGGAAATTGTTCCAACCATCAGAAAAGCACTCGGTGATAATGTGGCACTTCTCGTTGATGCAAACTCATGTTTCTCACCTGCACGCGCAATCGAAGTGGGCCAAATGCTACAGGACAACGGGATTTCTCACTATGAAGAGCCGTGTCCTTACTGGGAGTTCGAACAAACCAAGCAGGTAACCGACGCGCTCGATATTGATGTGACGGGCGGCGAGCAAGACTGTATGATGGCCAATTGGAAAAACATGATCGATGATCGGATCGTCGACATCGTTCAGCCTGATATTTGTTATATTGGTGGTCTATCCAGAACGTTGCGCGTTGCAAAAATGGCAGAGGACGCTGGCCTATCCGTGACACCACACTGCGCAAATCTCTCAATGGTGACGCTGTTTACGATGCATCTTTTGCGCGCAATCCCAAACGCTGGCAAATATCTGGAATTTTCGATTGAAGGCCTTGATTACTATCCTTGGCAGGAGAACTTGTTCGTCA
>JBCDFK010000052.1:0-9065 GCA_039178065.1 Pseudomonadota bacterium
AAGGCATCATTGGGATGAGCAAGTTGAAGTGCTGCGGTCATCATGCCGATACCTTCAACGGTCTTGCCCGCATCAAACATCATCTGACCCAACATTGCACGAGCGCCTGCATGGCCCTTTTTTGCGGATGAATTGAACCAGCGAGCTGCCTGACGACGGTCAACAGCGCCCGCTTCGCCGCTTAGAAACATCTTGCCCAACATATATTGCGCATGTGGATCGCCATAATTGATGGCCGCCTGCCAGTAAATTTCCCGCGCCATAATCGGATCTGACTTTACTGGCGATTGTGGAATACCGAATTGCAGGTAGCTACCTAGCGCTACCAGCGCACCGGAGACATAACTGGATTCTCTTGATCCACGATCAGCGCCCTCATTGGCTATACCCCGAAAAATCTTGAACGCTTCATAATCATCTTCGGGAACACCGTCGCCAGCCGCATACATATTGGCTAGTGCCCAACGTGCTCCAATGTGGCCTTCTTCAGCCGATTTCGAATAAAAATCGAACGCCTCTTCCTTTTTGCCGTCCTTGTAAGCAGTAAAGCCAAATTTGAAGAACGAACGAATTTTCGCACCAGGTCCAGATAGCGCCTTGGCAGGCGCTTCAACTGGCGCACTAAAGCGCTCGGCGTTTGGCGGAACCGCCGTGGATGCCTGGCTATCAAATGCATGCGCGATACTTGTCGACGAAGCGCAACAAAGCACAAGTGCTAGTGCACGAGCGCTGAGCCAGCTCATCCAACCTTTATCGTTAGCAAGAATTAGATATCTGCGTAGCACTGTTTTTCCTTCGCGCCACCGGGATGGGTCACTGCGCCATCGCGCGCATTGCCAACCGTTTGGGCATATTTCCAAAGTACGCCAGACGTTGCATCCGTCTCGCGCGCTTTCCATTCTTTGCGTCGCGACTCCAGCTCATCATCGCTGAGCGCCACATCCATTGTACCTTCGACGGCATCAATCGTGATCATGTCGCCGTCTTTCAAAAGCCCAATTGGGCCACCTACCGCTGCTTCCGGACCTACATGGCCAATACAGAAACCGCGTGTTGCGCCTGAGAATCTTCCATCTGTAATCAGCGCTACTTTGTCGCCCATTCCCTGGCCGTAAAGTGCAGCTGTGGTCGAAAGCATCTCACGCATGCCTGGGCCGCCTTTGGGGCCTTCGTAGCGAATGACCAAGACTTCTCCTTCTTCAAAAGTCTGGTGCGTCACCGCTTCAAAACACTCTTCTTCTGAGTCAAAGCAACGCGCCGGCCCAGTGAACTTCAAATTTGACATACCAGCGACCTTCACGATCGCACCTTCCGGAGCCAAATTGCCTTTAATCCCAACAACACCGCCTGTTTCGGTGATCGGCTTATCGGCTGGATAAACAACGTCTTGATGCTCATTCCATTTCACATAAGACATGTTTTCGGCCAAAGTGCGGCCTGTCACAGTCATACAATCGCCATGCAAATAGCCTTGGTCGAGAAGCGTTTTCATAAGAAGCGGAATGCCGCCAGCTTCAAACATGTCTTTGGCGACATATTTCCCGCCCGGCTTTAAATCGGCGATGTAAGGCGTTTTCTTAAAAATTTCAGCCACATCGAAAAGATCGAATTCAATTCCACATTCATGCGCCATCGCTGGCAAGTGAAGAGCCGCATTGGTGGAACCACCGGAAGCGGCAACCACAGCAGCAGCATTTTCCAATGCCTTACGCGTAACGATATCGCGCGGACGAATATTACGCTGGATTAGCTCCATCACCTTCTCGCCTGAAGCGTAAGAGAACTTATCGCGAATTTCATAGGGCGCAGGTGCACCACAGGAATATGGCAGTGCCAAGCCAATCGCTTCAGCAACTGTTGCCATGGTGTTAGCTGTGAACTGTGCACCACAAGAACCCGCAGACGGACAAGCAACCTGCTCTAGCTCATGCAAGTCTTCATCAGACATCTTGCCCACGGAATGCATACCGACGGCTTCGAAAACATTTTGGACTGTCACTTCTTGTCCGCGGAAATTGCCCGGTAGAATGGAGCCGCCATAGATAAAGACCGACGGCACATTCAAACGCACCATAGCCATCATCATGCCAGGCAGTGACTTGTCGCAGCCAGCTAGGCCGACAATAGCATCGTAGCAGTGTCCGCGCATGGTCAATTCAACAGAATCCGCAATGACATCACGCGATACGAGCGAGGATTTCATTCCCTGGTGGCCCATAGCAATGCCATCAGTCACGGTAATGGTACAAAACTCACGCGGTGTTCCATGGGCCGCTGCAACACCCTTTTTCACCACCTGCGCCTGACGCATCAGTGAAATGTTACACGGCGCCGCCTCATTCCAGCACGATGCGACACCCACCAAAGGCTGATTAATTTCTTCTTCGCTTAGGCCCATCGCATATAAATAAGAGCGGTGTGGTGCCTTAGCCGGACCCACAGTTGTGTGGCGGCTTGGTAGATTGGCTTTGGTGGTAACTTTAGCGTCCATGAATTGTTTGGTCCTGTTCAATGCGGTCATGCCAAATGAACGCCGGTTTGACCTGCGCTCGGTTTATGGCGGGATATGGGCAAATGATGCCCAAATTTTTCTACCTGAATTCTTTACCGAAAAGTGTTGCTAAATCGTCACAAATCGTGATGAAGCAGGAAAAACTGCAAATTTCGGCACTAAAAAACCCCACTTGGCTAAAAGCGGGGTTTTTGAAGAGACGTTAGAAAATCTAGAACTTGATTTTCGCAGATATAGTTCCACCAATTGCTTGCCCCGCTTCTGATGACTTGAAGCCAGCTGGAGCCACAATTGGAGTTCCAAGCGCATTAGAAGTGAAAGTTTGAGTTGCTGCTCCAATGAATGACACACCCAAACCAGCACGGAACTCAACCATATCATTGGGTTTATACGAGCCGCCAGCAGCAATGGTCCACACATCAGCATCACGCAAATCGTGGCCAGTGCCAACAGCACTGTCCCAAGTCAAACTGATAGAACCTGCAATATCATCGGTAAACTGATGAGCAACGCCAGCGTTTACAGTCCAACCGTCTTTCCAGAAAAAGTTTAGTGTGGAGTCAACTGGTGTCGATGCTTGATACGTCAAAACGTCAAACACGCTCCAATCAGTCCATTTCACGCCACCAAAAACAAGCCAACCAGGTGCCACACCAGATTGGGCTTTTAGCTCAACACTCTGAGGAAATGTCGCTCGACCAAATGCGTTAGGGTTCGTAACGAAGCCGCCGATGGTAGCAAATGTTCCCGTGGCATCGACGCTAACTGCCGAACGATACATCAACTGCGCGCGAAGGGCGATTTCTGGAATCTCATAAGCAGCACCAACCCGATATCCGTAACCGGTATCGGATAGTTCAAAACGGAAGGCGCCAGCGCCCACAAGCTGCTCATAGTCTAGAGTTTGAATGAAACCGCCAGCGAGAATAGAGAAGCGTCCCTTGCCCGCATCCATGCCGTAGGCACAGGTTAGACCAAACTCATTGGTTACAAATGTTTGCTTGGTCGTAGCCAATGCATCATTATCAAAGCCGGCTGTTGTGCCGGTGTAGTCAGATCCGGCGCCAAATGGCGTTGTATAAGTACCCGCACACGCCACATTGTCAGTGGCTTGCAATTTCATTGCAAAATTTGGAACCACATAGTCCTGAGCAATTTCGCCTGATGATGCACCAGTTATACCAACGTAATTGACATCAACGGTTGGCGAAACAAATGCAATACTCGACCGAGAAACAAAATTCCCATCTTCGTAGAGAATATCTGTATCCGCTGTACCGCGTGAAAATCCGCTCGCGCTCGCCGCTGTTGCCATGATCGTCGCACCAGCCAAGCCTGCGAGAATGATTTTGATTGATTTGGACATCTGCCCCTCCAGAAATAAGTTGTCCCTTTTTGACCGATCAATGGTTATCAATTCAAGAACAAACTCTCGAAGCGCGGCCGAGCGTCAATTCCCCTGAGACAACCTTCCCCTGGGTAAAACAAAAAATGGGACTAATTCTTTTGAAAACGAGCGCATTTAAGCCAAAAAATGAATATTAATCACACAAAAAAGTTTGAAATGGCAATTTTTGGGCGGAATTTAGGCTAAATTTAGCATGTGGCAAATCTGACACATTTGCTTAATTTTTATTCACACCCTACCAAAATTGCTCGTACGTAAACGTCAATCGCGGTGGGCAACTTAGTCTCCACCATTAAAGCAACCTGATTCGCTCCAAGGCCGCCTCAAGCTTTTCTATGGTCGGCTTGAACTCTTCAAACTTTTCACGTTCGGCACGCACAATCTCTGGCTTTGCGTTCGCAACGAATTTCTCATTGTTCAGTTTGCCTTCAATTTTTGCCATATCACCGCGCACTTTGCTGAGCGCTTTTTCAATACGAGCGCTTTCTGCGTCCTTATCGACCAATGAGCCCAACGGCAGACAAGCGGTACTCTCACCTACAACGATTTGAGCTGAGCCATCGGGCGCAGCATCAGCTGTGGAAAGCCCCTCAACCCGGGCCAACCATTGGATTGCAGAGCCGTGGCGCTCAATCCTGGACTTGGTTGAATCACCCGCATCAATGAAGACGAGCGGTGCTTTGGCGGACGGCGGCACATTCATCTCTGCGCGAACCGAACGAATGCCGGTGACCAACTCGATCAACCAATTGATTTCATCAGCAGCATCCGCATCTTCAAATTCAGCCTTCGGCCAAGACGCGTGACAACAAAGCGTTTCGCGATTTTCGCTTGTCAGCGCCCACAGCTCTTCGGTCATGAATGGCATGAAGGGGTGCAACAGCTTGTAAATTTCATCCAGAACAAAAGCCGCGCAGCCCTGAGCCTCTTTCTTGGCCGCATCATCGTCGCCCTGAAATACAGGCTTAAGCAGCTCTAGATACCAATCGCAGAAATTGTGCCAAACAAATTTATAGGCTGCCGATGCCGCATCATTGAAACGATAGGTATCGATACCGGTTGATACATCCTTTGCAGCGCGCGAAAGCTCGGTCAAAATCCATCGATTGACTGGGAGCTTGGCGTCATCGGGCGCAAAATTGGGATCATGCGCCACATCATTCATCTGCGCGAAACGTGTTGCGTTCCAGAGCTTCGTGCCAAAATTGCGATAGCCAGCGATGCGGGCAGTATCGAGCCGAACATCCCTGCCCTGCGCAGCCATAATCGCTAGGGTAAAGCGCAGCGCATCAGTGCCGTATTCATCCATCAAATCCAACGGATCGATAACATTGCCTTTGGACTTGGACATTTTCTGCCCGTCTTTGTCACGCACCAACGCATGCACATAGACCGTATGGAAAGGTTCGACTGAGTTGCCGTCCTCGTCCTTCATGAAATGATTACCCATCATCATCATCCGAGCGACCCAGAAGAAGATGATGTCAAAGCCTGTGACCAAAACATCGGTCTGGTAATAGGTTTCGAGCTCTTTGGTCTGTTCTGGCCAACCCAGAGTGCAAAATGGCCAAAGCGCTGACGAGAACCAGGTGTCCAAAACATCCGGATCACGGGTCAATGCGACGCCGGATCCAGCCAATTGTTGGGCTTCCTGCTCAGATTTGGCAACAAAGATGTTGCCTTCAGCGTCAAACCAAGCGGGTATCTGATGCCCCCACCAAAGCTGACGTGAGATGCACCAAGGCTGGATGTTCTCCATCCAGTTGAAATAGGTGTTTTCCCAGGACTTCGGCACAAAGTTGGTGCGGCCTTCTTTTACAGATGCCAAAGCAGGTTTCGCCAATGTTTCAGCATCCGCAAACCATTGGTCGGTCAACATCGGTTCAATGACGACTTTGGAACGATCACCAAACGGTTGCATAATTTTCTTCGACTCAACGAATGGAATGCTCTGATCGCGCTCGGCGCCCTCATCATCCGTGACGGTTTCAGTCGTCATCACAGCAAGGCCTTCAGCGGAAATATCTGCGACTACGCGCTTTCGCGCTTCAAAGCGGTCCAGCCCGCGATATTCATCGGGCACCAGGTTGATGGCATCAACTTCTGCTTCAGTTGGCAGTTTTCTGCTGTCGACAATCGCCTTCGCTTTTGCAGCTTCTTCCGCGTAAGGCGCGCCATCTGCACGCATTCCTGCCTCCGTGTCCATCAAGCGGTACAGCGGGATGTCATTGCGCTTTGCGACCATATAGTCGTTGAAGTCATGCGCGCCGGTGATCTTCACCGCACCCGATCCAAAATCCTTATCCGGATATTCATCCGTGATGATCGGGATCAAGCGTCGGTGCTCTTTAGGCCCGACGGGAATCTCACAGAGCTTGCCGATAATGGGCGCATAACGCTCATCGGACGGATGTACGGCAACCGCACCATCACCCAACATAGTCTCAGGGCGTGTTGTAGCTATAGAAATATAGTCACGCGTTTCACGCAGCGTTTCATTGCCGTCTTCATCTTTTTCGACATATTCGTAAGTCGCACCATCAGCCAGTGGATACTTGAAATGCCACATATGGCCATCAACTTCGATATTCTCGACTTCCAGGTCCGAAATTGCCGTCTCGAACTTCGGATCCCAGTTGACCAGGCGCTTGCCGCGATAGATCAGCCCTTCATTGTAGAGCTTTACAAAGACCTCCAGAACAGCCTCTGAAAGTCCCTCATCCATCGTGAAACGTTCGCGGCTCCAATCACAGCTCGCACCAAGACGCTTGAGCTGATTGAAAATCGTTCCACCCGACTCTTCTTTCCACTCCCAAACACGCTCGATGAACTTTTCGCGGCCCAAATCTCGTCGCGAAACATTGGTGCCGTCTTCAGCCATTTTTCGCTCGACAACCATTTGCGTGGCAATGCCGGCATGATCCATGCCCGGCTGCCAAAGCACGTTCTGCCCCAACATCCTCTTATATCGGATCATGATATCTTGAAGTGTATTGTTGAGCGCATGCCCCATATGCAGCGAACCGGTTACATTGGGCGGCGGAATAACAATACAAAATGGATCAGCGCCCTCTTTTGCACCAGCACCGGCGGCAAAAGCATTCGCTTCGTCCCATTTTTTTGCAATTTGCGGCTCAACATTTGCCGCGTCGAAAGTTTTTTCAAGCATAGAAAATCCGCGCCGTTATACGGCCATCTGTCACACAATTACTGGATGTGGATAAATCGGAAGGCAGAGTGCGTGTCAACCGGCGTGAGTCGGTGACTAATCCCCTCGAGCTATTCTTTCGATCTCTTCGCGCACAAGACGCTCAACCATTGAAGGAAGATTATTGTCGAGCCAGTCCGCAAGCATCGGCTTCAAAAGAGACTCTGTCATCGCTGGTAACTGTCGTTGTGCTTCTTGTGCCAATGCATCAGAAAGACTGTTTAGAGATCCACCAACTCTGGCCCGTGAGGGTTCCGAAACCAGTGCAGATGAACTCTGATCAACCCTAGTTGGCGCAGCCTCGCTCTTTGCCGTGGCTTGACCGGTCGTCTTAGCCGACAATACATCGCCAACGGCTACAAATGCAGTACGATCGTCCTCGGAAAATCGTGCTTCATATTTTGAACTATCACGCTCAGGCGCAGTATTTGCAGTGATTGCATCATCAATCATCGCAATCGACGAATCTTCGGATTCAGATGCACTTTTATTGGCCTCTAAAATCGGCCCTTGCGCGGGCTTTTCAGACACCACATCTGGCGTCTCGACATCTTGTTGTTGAGCATTGTATTTCGCATCCAACGCTTCCAGAAAACTATCTAGTTCCGGAATTTCATCAATTTGAGCGGAGTTGGTATCGCTTTGCTGGGTCTCATCCATTTTACCCTCAAGCGATTGCGTAGCTTCAACTGAGTCATCATTTGCAATTTCTTCGGCACTCGGAACACTTGTATTCGGTGGTTTTGCATTCCCATCGTCAATAATGCGACGAATAGATGTCAGAATGTCTTCCATCGAAGGTTGGTCTTGCACCGCATTAGATTGCGCCATGTCAACTACTCTACCTAATTTCAAATTGCTCGCTGTGATTTGCGAATCACATACCCAATCTACCTCATACAACCGCAAATGAGAATCGCCTTGCCGATCAAGCCAGCAAAGATCACAGGTTTTAGGAAGTGAGCGAAATAATATTTCTAGTTAAAAGCTGTCTAGCGGCCATCCGGTGTGCGCAGACCATACCATTTATCTTTGACAGCGTTGTAATGCTCTTCAGGGTCATGAGCGGTAACTTTCAACCCAAGTCTCTTGGCCGTGAGCCGCCCAACAGATGAAGCCAATGCATAACTGGAAACCACAAGATTTCGTTCCGCTTGAACCAAAGAAATACGGTTGTTGAGAACGGTAGAGCGCGCATTTAGCACATCTAACGTTGTACGCTGCCCAACATCGCGTTCCTCAATAACGCCATTGAGCGCCAATTGAGCAGCGTTTACAGCTTGCTGATTGGCTGAAAGCGCAAGCCGCGCCGCGTCCAGTGCAGTATAAGCAGACGTCACAGCAGAGCGCACTGCATCCCGCGCTACATCAACATCGATGCGTGCTTGACCCAAAAGCTCCTTGTTTTGGCGCACAGTGGCAGAGGCTGCGCCTCCCTGATAGATCGGAACGGTAACATCGATACCAACATTGCCCGATGTGGTAGATCCGTCCGCCTGAAGATTGTCAGAATCCACATAAGTTTGGGAAACGCCTGCATTAAGCTGCACCTGCGGTAAAAATGCGCCTTCAGATGACTTCACCGTGAAAACACCTGAATCCACAAGCGCTTGATTGGCCAAAATGGATGGGTGTCCTGCTGCTGCAATCTGCTCGGCACTAGCCAGCGACTTTGGCAGAATTTTTGAAAGCGCCGTAGCAGATTTGAGCGGTCCCGGCGGGGTTCCAACCACTTGTTGATAGGCCGCTTCAGAGGCGCGTGCGTCCGCTTCTGCAGATGCGAGCAGAGCACGGGCTTGCGCCAGACTTGATTCTGCTTGAGCAACATCGGTACGTGTACCCTCTCCAACATCGAAGCGTGCACGTTCGGACCGCAATTGTTCTTTCAGAGATTCAATATTTTGCTCTCGAAGTGAAGCAATTTGTCTGTTTTGGAG
>JBCDFK010000053.1:0-8919 GCA_039178065.1 Pseudomonadota bacterium
GGAGATTATTGACCTCTATACGCTCATACGAACTCGTATGAGTTCGGACGCGCCCTCGCGCTTTTGCCTAAAGCGACTTCCACCTGCCGCGAAAACGATGGTTTTCGCTATGTGCGGGATCGTTCAAGCGCACATATCTCCCACTTAAGAGGAGGGGAGAAAGAAGATAATTCAATATTTAAAAGAGGCCTATGAGCGAAACAAGTTTTTCAGAAACAAGGTTACGTCCTCGCGATTGGCCGGTTCAGAATCCGGTCCGTCAATCATGTTCGATGCCCACAATCCATCGGCCGCCAAGCGCAGAACACGCGCCATCGCATGATCGTCCGTGGCAGCATGTTCAACCATCCGATCCTGGAGCCAGCTTGCCCATCTTTCAGCAAGCTCCGGCTGCACCGCAAAAAGTGCAAAAAACACACCGCGCTTTTTGTCATAATCGGGTGTGTTGGGGTTACAAACAGCGTCAAAATAGGCGAGGGAAAATCGTGCCAATGTATGCGGATTTGCATCAATCAGTTCCGCGATCGTCTCTTCCAAATCCGAAAGCAAATAGTCAAACAATGCCTCATGCAAAACTTGCTTGCTTGAATAATGATGCAACAAACCACCCTTGCTCACCTCCGCGCGGCGCGCAACTTCGTCTAGTGTCAGCCCATCGACTCCTTCATCAATAATGGCTTCGGTCGCCGCATCAAGAATTCTCTTTCGCATGATTTTTGGCTGACGTCGCTTAATAGGTGTATCGCTCATAATCTTCCTCTAGTTACCGTCTAGATGGTATTTATCATTTTATGATTTTTATGTCACTAAAAGAGTTACCTAAAGGAAAATAATGCGCCACAACTACGAGAAAAACTTGAAGCAAACCCATATTAGATACCATATAGTCGGTTTGTAATTCGATTTAATATAGATATTTCAATGCATTAAATATTGATGTTCCAAATATTGCTTGATTGCGATCATTTTGCTCATGAAGAAAATTCAAACCGATCAGACTCTTATTTTTGGCAGATTCTTTAGATAGAACAACTTAAAATTTTCGAGCTAAAATATAGAAAAATCAAAGCCAAAATATAGAAAAATAAAATCAGATAAGCGACGGAAACATGTAGAAGTTGAAATTTATCAACGAGAATTTTGGTTGACGGAGGCCCACCCATTCCCTATAGGTCCGTCCAATCTCGCGGGAGAGATCAGCAAATTTGCTGGCGCCGAAGGAGCAACCGCCCCGGAAACTTTCAGGCAAATGGACCGCGAGCCTGTACAACATCTGGAGAGAGTCAGCTGTATATTTTATTGCTGGCCACCGAAGGAGAAAGTCCAATACCGGGATGAGCCGGTATCGCATCCGCCGAGTGAAAGCTGGCATTGGATCAGGGGCAAATCTCTCAGGTACCCTGACAGATGGGGCGCACATTACGGCATCGCCGTGTGGCCTTTTTTGTCAGGAAAGAATGTGAAACATATTGCAATTATCGGCGCTGGAATAACCGGCACAACGACCGCTTGGGCCCTCATCAAAAGAGGCTTCAAGGTCACCATTTTCGATCGCAATCGCTATGCGGGCATGGAGACAAGTTTTGCCAATGGTGGTCAACTATCGGCCTCCAATGCTGAAGTTTGGAATCATACATCAAGCGTACTCAAAGGAATGAAGTGGATGCTCAGAGATGACGCGCCACTAAAATTCTCGCTCTCTCCAAGCTGGCATAAATATTCTTGGATGGCAGAATTCCTCGCCAACATTCCAAACTATGAGCGCAATACAATTGCGACCGTTCGGCTTGCCATCGCAGCGCGAGAGCACATGTATGAAACCGCAAGAGACGCTGGTGTAGATTTTGATTTAGAGAAACGCGGCATCTTGCACATCTATCAGAACAAGAAGGCCTTCGATCACGCCACCAATGTTAACGCACTACTCGCTAAAGGAGGGCTTGAACGCCTCGCGGTTTCTGCGGAGCGCGTCAAGGAAATCGAACCGGCTCTGAACGGCGACTTCTATGGTGGTTATTATACCCAATCAGATTCCACTGGAGATATTCACAAATTCTGCGCGGGTCTGGAAGCTGCATGTGAAAAGCATGGCGCAACATTTTTAAACGGTGCTTCTGTCGAACACATCCATCAATCAAAAGATGGGGTAACGATCACCTTTGCGCGTGGCGGCAAACACTACGCTGAGCATTTCGATGCTATGGTTGTTTCGGCTGGCGTCGGTAGTCGCAACATTGCCGCACAATTGGGCGACCGCGTAAATGTGTACCCTGTCAAAGGCTATTCAATTACGGTCAATCTACCTGATGAGCAAAGCCATCAATCCGCACCTTGGACATCAATTCTTGATGATGAAGCAAAAATAGTGACCAGCCGACTAGGACGAGATCGTTTCCGCGTCGCTGGCACCGCTGAGTTCTCGGGGTACAACAGAGATATCAAGGACAATAGAATTCGGCCGCTCACCAAGTGGTGCGAGCATTTGTTCCCCGATATGTCGACTGAGCAAGTTATACCATGGGCAGGATTGCGACCCATGATGCCCAATATGATGCCCCGTGTAGGAACCGGCAAGAAGGCCGGCATTTACTACAATACCGGTCACGGACATTTGGGATGGACCCTTTCCGCCGCGACAGCCGATATTATCGCAGCAAAGATTGAGGCCGATTATTTAACAACGGGAAACCATATGCCGCAAAAGTCTGCCAATTTATCCAGTATAGCCGCGTAATTTGCGCTTAAACGGTGCCCTTCACTGTAATGTGAGTTCTCAGTGAAGGCGCATCCGCATAGCCTTAGTCGCGAAACCAGGGTTGAGTTCTATGCAAAACACAAAATTCACGCGCCGAAACATGTTGGCACTATCAACAGCAATGTTGGCCGGATCCGTTACCAGCGGTGCACAAGCACAGCAAGGTGCAAAGCCATTGATTGGCGTCGTTGAGTTATTTACCAGCCAGGGCTGCAGCTCTTGCCCTCCAGCAGATGCGGCCCTTGAACAGTTCATCAAACGCGATGATGTTTTGGCGCTCGCATTTCATGTCGATTATTGGGATTATCTGGGTTGGAAAGATACGCTAGCAAGCGCGGAAAACACCCAACGCCAATATGCCTATGCAAAAACGTTCAAATCGCGAACAGTTTACACACCTCAGGCTGTCGTAAACGGGCGTGAGCACCTAAATGGCGCTAGCGGTGGCGTTATCGCCGCTAAATTGGGCACGCATGCAGGTCAGGGCACTGGCCTGACAGTGCCAGTCAGCCTTGCGCTGGAGGGCAAACGCATACGCGTCAATGTTGATAGCGGCACGGTGCCTGAGGGGCGTGATGTGAAAGTTGTGCTGGTTTATTATCGCGACGAATCGACGATTGATATCAAGCGCGGCGAAAATAAAGGCCGCAAAATCACTTATCGCAATACCGTTACAAATGCGCAGGTTTTGGGCATGTGGGACGGCGAGAAAATGGACGTCGAAATTCCACTCGATGAAATTCAGGCGCACGAAGCAAATGGCTGCGCCATCTTGCTACAGGCGACGTCCGCGAGCGGAACACCAGGCGCAATTCTTGGCGCAGCCATTCTTCCCCGTGGCAGCGCTTAAATCTAAGCAACCCGCGAAAGTGATGAAAATAAAAGACCGGCTTAATGCAGCATCGGGGGGCTGGGGGCTAGAGGTTTCCTATCTGCACCAGGCCGGTCTTTGCGACACCCAGTTCCAGGGGTGGCTGGGTATGGCATGAACTGATATGCCCGATCGGGCTTGAATACGAACAGTATCAGCACCTTCGAAACTGGTTCCCAATCAGGGCGATGCCTTGGCGAAAAAGAGGCGAAAAAATGGCGAGCCATCACGCTTATGCCGCTAATGTTTGATTTTGTGAGTTCGCCATTAGGGTTTTATTAACCCAGAAAAATTTGATTTTTGCGCTCAATCGGTCGCTTTGCACTTGCGTGAAATAAGATTTCCGGCAACGATTGATCATCAATCATACCGTGGAGCGCACCATTAGCTTTTCGTCGAACGCAAAACCCAAAGCCAACAACGTAGTATCGCTTTCGGAAATTCGCCAAAAGCCTGTTCCGGAGAACGTCAAATTCGATAGACCCGAACTGGATCAAATTCTCCGCGTCTATTCATTTATGGTCGCCGGCGGCGAATGGCGCGACTATGCTATCGATCATTTGCCCGAAAAGGCAGTGTTTTCAGTGTTTAGGCGCACGTCCGAGATGCCTTTGTACCGTATTGAAAAAGATCCCAAACGGGCGCGAAAACAAGGCGCATATTCGATTGTGGCTGCGTCTGGCATGATTGTTAAACGCGGTCATGATCTGCCAACTGTTTTAAAAACCTTCGACAAAGCCATCAGGCTTGTACAGTCAGACTAACGGCCTGGCTTGTATAAGGTTCCGGGATAGGTATTTGGATCAGGATCGCTGTTTGCTCCTTCGCCCAATGTCAGTTGCATCAAAACAGAATCTAGCCACTTCCCATGCTTGAAGCCCGTTGCTGGCAGCCTTCCAACGTGATCAAAGCCGAGCGCTTCGTGCAACCTAATGGAAGCCTGATGATTTGCACCACCAATAACGCTAACCATTTGCCTGAACCCCAACGCATCACAACGCGCAATAATGACCTGCATCAGGCTTTTACCCACGCCCAATCCGCGCGCTTCCTTATCTACATAGACTGAGTTCTCGCACGACCAACGATAGGCCGGACGTGTTCGATAAGAACTGGCATAGGCATAACCAAGCAAGGCACCATTTTCGCTTAATCCAACGATGTAGGGAAATCCGGCATCTACGATGTTTCGCATGCGTAACAGCATTTCTGTTTGATAGGGTGGATCAAGTTCAAAACTAGCGGTTCCATGCAATACGGCATCGTGATAAATTGCAGTTATGGCGTCAATATCTTCGGGCACAACATCGCGAATTATCAGATCAGACATGATTCCACTCCATACTTTCAAGCCTGAAAATAGACGGGTCCAATGGTGATGAAAACAAAAAAGGCGACCCGAAGGCCGCCTATTCATCAAGTTTATATGAAACTATCAGTCGTTGCTCATAATACCCAACATGTTCAAGATATGAATGAACATGCTGATAAAGCTACCATAGAGCAAAAACGCGCCGAATATGGCTTTGCGGTTAGCAACAGCTTGGCCGTCACTTTCCATATACATGTTCTTAATCGCTTGTGTTTCCCACGCAGTAATCGCTGAGATCAACAGTACATAAACCGCTGAGAAGCCAAAGCTAACCCAAGGGCTGATGCCGCCACCGCCAAAGAAGCTGATAGCAAATGTTACAAGCATAGCAATTATCAAGCCCATCATGGCCATAACCGCAAATTGACCAATTCCCGTTAAGTTTCGGTTGGTTGTATAGCCAATGAGGCTCATTGAGCCGAACAGGGCCGCAGTAATGGCAAACGCCTGCACAACAAGGCCAGGGGCAAGATTGAGATAGGCGACAACCATCGGTGCAATCGCCACGCCCCAAAGCGCCGCATAGCCCCAATAGAATGCATGAGCCATGCCTTCACTTTTTGCATTGAGAACCATGCGCGGGCCAAACCAGCTCACCGCAATCAAAGCAATAAAGAATACGATACCCAAACTGCTCACAGTTGCGAGTAGTCCCGGTGCATTGGCCAAGGCCATTGTAATCACTGCTGATAAAGCAATGCCAAGCGCCATGTAGTTGTATACGCGTATCATATACGCGCGAAGACCGGCATCGATTTCACCATCGACACGAGCGCCAGTCGCCGCAGAATTTCGAATATAAGGTTGTTCAGCCATTATAGACCTCTTTAGTTGCAAAACGTCCCGTCGGGTGTCCGAACTCAAACAATCATGAATTCGCGGCGCCGCTGGCGGGACACCAGCATGCCTGCGTGTAATATGTGAGCTCAATGGTACAAAAACAAGACCAATGGACTCAACAATCGGGCAAAATCGACACGCAATTCTGCCTTTTTTGATACAATTTCACTCAATCCTTAACGAAATCAGCGATTCCGTTAACAATTACAGATTACGGAGCACCGGCGCAGCTTTTTGCCCCAAGACGCGCCATGTTCCCGCCAGCCCGAAACCAACGGTACAAACAAGTGCAATCAATACGGTACCCAGCGCGACCGACGGCGTGAAACTCCAAGGCAAAGTCATGATTTTTGTCACCACGAACCATGCCGCAAATCCGCCTGCCGCCAGAGCAAATGTCGCCGTTGCAATGCCCAACAAGGCATATTCGGTCACAAATGCCGCGATAAGCGTTCGGCGTGTTGCGCCAAGTGTTTTAAGAACAACAGCATCATGAACCCGTGCACTGTTGCCAGCCGCAAGCGCGCCCGCAAGCACAAGAACAGAGGCAATAAGGGCAACCGCAGCAGCGGCACGAATGGCCGTTGCTAACTGAGCCACAACATTATTAACCAGTTCAATCGCATCTTTAACCCGTACCGACGTAACCGCTGGGAATGATTTGGTCACAGACGTCAGAATATTCTTTTCAATATCGGCGCTCGCATCTGGCATTGTGAGCGTAGCGAGCCAAGAATGTGGCGCACCCGCAAAGGTGTTTGGCGAAAACACCATAACGAAGTTAATTGCCAGCGATTCCCACTCAACTTGTCTGAAATTTGCAATTTTAGCGGAAATATCGCGTCCCAGAACATTCACAGTGACGCTATCACCAATCTCAAGACCAAGTTCGCCTGCTTCTTCCGCCGCAAATGACACAAGCGGCTCACCCGTATAATTTTGGTCCCACCAAGTACCTGCAGACAGAGTCGAGTTTTCCGGCAAGTTCTTTGCATAGGTAATGCCGCGATCACCGCGCAACACCCATCGCGCCTCCGGTGGTACGCTCAGCTCTTCAACAGCCACATCGTTCAAGGCGATGACGCGACCACGAAGCATTGGCACACGCACAAGCTTGCCATCATCGGACGCAGTTTCTTCAACAAGGTCGGCGAAATCTTCAACGACATTGGATTGAATATCTACAAAGAAGAAGTTTGGCGCACGCGCTGTAATGTTGCCGGCAATTTGACTGCGCAAATTGCCATCAATGAGTGCCAGCGTTACTAGCAACGTCAATCCAAGGCCAAGCGCCAAAACGACAGAAGGCGTCAAGGCACCGGGCCGATGGATATTGCCAACGGCCAATCTTAGCGGTGTACCCTTTACGGTCCCCGCCCGGCGTGCGGCGCTCATCAGCAATTGAGAAACGGCGCGCAAAACCATGAACGCAAACACAACACCAACTAGGAAATAAATCGCAATAGCGCGATCGACGGAGAAATAGATCGCCAAGCCAGCAAGTAAAACGGCCGCAATGCCTGCGGCTATGCGATAAGTCCATCGTGGCTCCTGCGACTCCGCCATATTATGATCACGGAAAAGACTAGACGCAGGAATGTCGCGTGCCCGACCAAGCGGCAAAAGAGCGAATACAAAAATGGTCAGCACCGAGAACACGATCGCAAGACCAAGGGCGCCCGGATAGAAAAATCCTCCCGCAGGCAAAGGCACAATACCCGTCAATGCGGCGCGCGCAACGAGCGGTGCAAGTGCAGCCAAAACAAGACCAATGGCGATACCGACAGCGCCGATGATCAAGATTTGAAACAGATAAACAGAGGTCACCAAATTGCCTGGTGCGCCCAAACATTTAAAAGTTGCAATAACATTGCGTTTGGAATTTAGAAATGCACGTACTGCATTGGCAACACCCACACCACCAGTCACCAGCGCAGTAAGGCCCACCAACGTTAGAAACTGAGCAAAACGCTCAATGTTTGCTGATAGCGCCGGCGCTGCATTTGCCCGCGATCTTGTCGACCAGCCTGCTTCTGGAAATGCCTCATTTGCAGACGCAACTGCCGCTCGAATATCGTCAATAGTACTACCATCGCTAAGACGGATTTTATATTGCCGCTCAACCAATGATCCTGGTTGTATAAGACCTGAAGCCTGCATCGCATCAACGCTCATTACAACGCGTGGCGCAAATGCAACCCCTTCGGAAAGCGCATCTGGTTCAAGCTCAATAACGCCCCGAATTTCATATGTTTCATTGCCAATAAGCACGCGATCGCCAGTGGTGACATTTAATCGATCCAGCAAAATTGGCTGCGCATATATGCCGAATGCACCATCACTTTTCGCCAATGCATCAAAGTCATAAGCGGGCTCTGTTTGAAAACTACCATAAAGCGGATAGAGCTCATCGATGGACTTCAATTCGACCAATGTTTGATCAGATTGGTCCGTCAGCCGAGCCATAGAACGGCTATCTGAGCTGAACGCCACCGCGCCGATAGTTTCCAAAAAAGCGCGTTCCTCAGGCGTTGCATCTCGTTGATTGATCTCAAATCGCACATCGCCGCCCAGAATTGTCGCACCTTCTGTTTCAATGCCCTGTGTAATTGCCTGGCTAACGGCATTGACGCCGCCAATCGCCGCAGTACCAAGCGCAATGCAGGCCAAAAATACATAAAAACCCGTTAGACCACCGCGAATTTCGCGGAAGGCAAAGCGCAGGGCAAGCCTTAGTGTTTCAATGGAGCTCATAGGTTCAAGCCACCTTTTTTGCGCTGCGCTTAGTCGCCTTTTTGGGCGCCGCACGCTCCATATCAACAACACCTGAATTCACATTCATCTGACGATCACACGCTTCAGCAAGCGACGGATCATGCGTAACCAGTACAAATGTCATGCCGCGTTCTTTCTGCTTGCTGAAAATAAGTTCGGTAATTTGTTGCCCGGTTTCAGAGTCCAAATTGCCTGTCGGTTCATCGGCGATCAATATCTTCGGGCGAGCAACCAATGCCCGCGCTACGGCAACGCGTTGCTGTTCGCCGCCCGATAGTTGACCAGGATAGTGTGTAAGTCGGTGAC
>JBCDFK010000054.1:0-8900 GCA_039178065.1 Pseudomonadota bacterium
GTGCATCCACCGCAAATGGCGTGCCGCCGCTGGAAAATGATAGTGTTGCGGAATTGGTCGATTCGCCAACACTGCCATTGCCGTTTGAAGCGTCGTAGACGAAACCTAAAGATGTTTCGACGCCGAAAAAATTGACCTCATTTGGATAGGGGTTAACGGCTGTTCCTCCAAAACGCGTGATCAAACCGGTCGCATCTAGCTGGAATCCAAATTCATCCGTCATTGTGAAATTGACGGGCCCAAGTCCGTTGGCTGGCCAATTGGGATTAGTACCCAGATTTATGGTGAAGTCACCGGCGGATGAAACTGTTGTTGCAGCAATGCAAATTGAAAGCGCGGCAAAGCACTTTCGAACCAAGATTCCTCTCGCGATTCCGCTACCAAGATTAAGGACCAATACCTTCAATGCCGCCACTCACACCGAATCGAATCAGTGCAAATATATGCCGTTGCAAAAAAATATCAAAATTCAAGGTGCGAAATTTCGCACTATAAATAATTATGCGCTGATAGCCCGCAATCGACGCTCCCTCCATAGGTGGAATCTTGAATGAAATTTGAATTTCCATTGTGCCTGATCTCAATCACGCGAGGATCTCTATTCGTGCCATCAGGTGTTGATTCAATGACAAGATAATCAAACTCGCTTGGTGCGATGACGGTAAAGGAATAGGCAACGCTTTCGATCGGCTGAATTGGGCTGTATGCGGTGTGAACCAACGTTCCGGAGCCAGTGCCAACCGGATTGCCCGGGTTTCCATTGAAGAGTTGAACAACGATGCCCAGCGGGCTGTAGTCGCCGGTTCCGATATTGGTATCGCCATCGCCGCCCAAATCAAAGTCTGCGCTATTGAGAACGCCATTATTGTCATGGTCCCAATACCATGCACCATATCCGTTGAGGTTCAGCGCGTCCGCATAGTCTTGTGCTCTCTGGCCGTCTGCATCGTCAACTTCATAGAATAATTGGAATGTGGTGTCGGCTAGCAATGTCATACTCATATCGAGAATTAATGCTTGCTCACCAGGTGTGCCGGGCTCAGTAAATTTAAGATTATTCTGGCCGCTATATGTCACTGTGCCGTCGAAGAGCTGGTATTCGCCACCCAACCCCAGATTGCTCGGTGTGTTTTCTGCCAGTACCTCAATTGAACTTTGTAAGCAGATATCTGCAACCGCAGGTGAGGCCCCCAGAGGTGTCCAAGCAGCGGCAATTGCCATTAGAGTTTGCAATGAGGTGATTCGCGAATTTGAAAAGGAAATTTTTAGCAAAAGCGGTTCCCAAAAATGGATGAGAGCGTTCAGCTTAAAATGACATACTTGCCTGAGGCTGGGACCTATACAGACTAAGAATTGTTGGGCGCAGCCTGATTGAAAGTTCAGCGGCTATTATTGTCAGCTAGTCTGACCATCAATTGCCGAAAGTTGAATGGATATTCGGGGAATGAGCCGTAAGGGGCAATGGCTCAGTCTATTCCGTTGAAAATGGAGCGGGCGAGGCGATTCGAACGCCCGACCCCAACCTTGGCAAGGTTGTGCTCTACCCCTGAGCTACGCCCGCTCATATTCAACATCGTCGAACCGCCGCTATATGGCTTATGCTCAATGCGAATGCAACCTGATTCTTATCAATTTTTGCGCGCTTTGCGTTTTCTGGTGCCTTGCATTCGTGTCGTGGGTTTTTCATAGACATGTTTGAGACCCTGAAGATGGAAGTAATTATGCCGCAAGCACCCAAAACCAGTGATGATTTGTTCAAATTTCTCGATGAACTCAACATTGAAATCAAAAACTACGAGCATGAGCCTGTCTTCACAGTCGCTGAATCTCAATCCTTGCGCGATGGCATTCCGGGCGGACACACAAAAAACCTGTTTTTGAAGGACAAAAAAAGTAGGTACTTTCTTTTGACGGTACTCGAAGACGCACAAATTGATTTAAAGACGGTACACCAGAAAATTGGCGCTCAGGGGCGCGTTTCCTTCGGCAAACCAGATGCTTTGATGGATTTTTTGGGTGTTGTTCCTGGCGCTGTAACTGCGTTTGGCGTTTTCAACGATACTGAAAAGAATGTCACGTTGGTCCTGGATCAAAAATTGATGACCCATGACATCATCAATGGTCATCCCCTGCGAAACAATGCCACGACATCCATCGCGGCGGCAGATCTATGTAGATTTGTCGAGGCGACGGGGCACGATCTTCATATTGTTCAGCTCGACGAAAGCGATTAGGGCGTACCTCGGCACTTGAAAAGTGTGGTTGAAAGAGCGACATGAGATCGCAAGCTATTAGGACGGGAATTTATCTATGAGTGGCGACGACAATCCATTTGCACCAACCGGCGGCGCTTCGGGCTATGGCGCGCCAAATGTAGGTTATGGCGAGACTTCTTTTGGTGGAGCGTCGCAACCATCCCAACCACCGCAAATGGCAGCACAGGCTGTGCCGTCCGGTGAGTTGATCAAAGAAACAAGCACTGCAGAGTTTCCAGCAGACGTCATCGCGGCATCGCAATCTGTGCCGGTATTGATTGACTTTTGGGCGCCCTGGTGCGGGCCTTGCAAGCAATTGACGCCAATCATTGAGAACGCAGTTCGCAAAGCGGGCGGCAAGGTTAAACTTGTCAAAATGAATATTGATGATCACCCAACTATTCCTGGTCAAATGGGGGTTCAATCTATTCCGGCGGTTATCGCATTTGTTGGTGGTAAACCAGTCGACGGTTTCATGGGCGCCAAGAGTGAAAGCGAAGTGACCGCATTTATCGAGAAAGTCTCAAGCGCAGCGGGTGCTGATGACCAAGAAGCAATGGTCAGTGAGGCCATGGAGCAGGCACAAGCGGCCATCGATGCGGGAGATATCAATCGAGCCGCCCATATTTATCAAACTGTTCTACAACATGTCCCTGATAATGCAGATGCCTATGCGGCTCTGGCTGGTTTAATGGCCGACCATGGACAAGCCGAACAGGCGCAAGGCATGTTGGATCAAGCGCCCGAGCAGTTTGAAGGCCACCCTGGTCTTGCCGGTGTAAAGGCGAAATTGGAACTTGCCGAAAAAGTCGCCTCGCTGGGTGATCCTGAAGCATTGAAAGCGCGATTGTCTGCTAATCCAAAGGATCATGAGGCTGCGTTTGATTTGGCCCACATTTTGAACGCTCAAGATGATCGCCAAGGTGCCGCAGACTTGCTTCTGGCCATTATGGACATGGATCGCGAGTGGCGTGACGATGGCGCGCGCAAAGAACTTCTGACCCTGTTTGAGGCTTGGGGTCCGATGGATGAGGCAACTCAAGCCGCACGGCGAAAGCTCTCAAGCCTTTTGTTCCGCTAGCGCGCTAAGCATATGCTTTGATTTTCTGCTTGTTTGTTGCGATTGCTGCCCCATTTTAATGTGGGCAAGGAGCAAACACTGCAAATTGGATATAATCAGCATGAAAGCTGGCAATAAAATATATCAGGAAGTTACAGATCTACCGTCGGTGGTGCCTGTATTTCCATTGTCCGGCGCATTATTATTGCCCGGAAGCCAGATGCCACTCAATTTGTTTGAACCCCGTTACCTGGCAATGTTTGATGCCGCACTCAGAACCGACCGTCTGATAGGTATGATTCAGCCGAATTTTAAAGACAGCAATGGGTGCGCCGATCACCCAAATCTGTGCGATATCGGCTGTTTGGGTCGAATAACTTCATTTTCTGAATCCGGGGATGATCGGTATTTGATTACACTACAAGGTGTTGCGCGCTATCGTATCATCGAAGAAATGCGTGTGACCACGCCATTCCGCATGTGCAAAATCGAACCGTTTGCAGAAGACTTGAAGCCCGTACGCGGAGCCGAAAAAATGGACCGCGACGCGCTACTGGTTGCATTTAGAGCTTACCTTGAAGCGAATGGCCTCGAGGCAGATTGGGATAGTATAGACAACGCAAACAATGAGGCCTTGGTCAATGCCCTGTCTGTGATGTCGCCTTATGGCCCGGCCGAGAAACAAGCATTGTTGGAAGCGCCGTGTTTAAAGAGCCGCGCTGAAACGCTCGTTGCAATTACCGAAATGGAGTTAGCGCGGGAAAAAGATGGCGATAATTTCTCGCGCACATTGCAATAGCAACAAATGACAAAGCTTGCATGCGCGTATTAGTCTTTTAAGATGACTTGGTTGTTGCTTAAAGGCTAAAGAATGGCTGCTCCACCGGCAAAGAAAAAATCATCCAAAGTTCAAAAGGCGGATACTGCAATGCCGCTCGATTCAAAGATGCTGCAGCTTTTGGTGTGTCCGCTGACCAAGCAGAGTTTGGAACTTGATGAAAAAAAGTGCGAGCTTAAATCGGTTTCGGCGCGATTAGCTTATCCTATTCGAGGCGGCATTCCGATTTTACTTCCGTCTGAGGCGCGGGCGTTGGACGACAAAGAATTGTAGTAATGATGGCAAAGGCGCAGCAACCCAAGAAAATCAAGCGCGGTGATGTGCGCCGCGAAGCACTCGTGCAGGCCGCTGCCCGTTTGTTTTGGGTGCAAGGCTATTCGGCAACAAGCCTGGCAGATGTTGCCAAAGCCGCCGATGTGCCAATCGGCAATCTATATTACTACTATAAATCAAAGGCGGATTTGGCCCTCGCTGTTGCATCACTTTTTGTCAACCAGACTGAGCTGCTCGTCGAGACGGTCTGTGCTGAAACAGACAATTCGCGCGCACGCCTCAAGCTTTTTGTTGCGCGCCTTCGTGAAACTCAGGGCGAACGAATTGCTTATGGGTGCCCAATTGCTGCGGCGTGCCGAGATTTACGCGAGCATGCCCCGAAGGCGTCTGAAAAGGCAGCTCAGAGCTTTTCAATTCTCATTGGATTTGTCGCTCAGGAACTTGGCAGAACGGGACTTCGGCCATCTCTGGCGATGGTCAAGGCGCGTAGTGTAGTGGCTGATTGGCAGGGCGGCATTGCCTTGGCACATGGCCTTCAGCAGCCGACAATATTGGTTGAAACCTATGGGCGAATGGAACGTGCGCTCGCTTCTTAAGCGCAACTTGGAACAATTCTGGCCGCTTTTTGGCCGCATTGCCGCCGCCACATTACCTCCTAAACACCTATTTTCGGTCTGATTGAAACCGAACTCGCTCACCAATTGTCTCAATTGTTAGCAATTGAGTGACATCGGAGGGCGATTACTCATGACAGACGACGATAAAGAAAATACGTCACCAAAGACGCCAGAAACAAACCCCAGCAATCCTTATCAGAACCCACCTTGGCTAAGACGACCCACAAATGGTGCTGGAGGAAAAAGCCTGGGTGTGAAGTTCTTTCTGCTAGGAATTTTGGCACTGACGCTCTGTATACCGCTATTTATGGTTTGGGGGTTGGTGAAAGAACGCGAGGCGAATTACCGCAGCGCAACGGCCGAAATAGGGCGCCAGTGGGGTGCAGACCAGACAATCAATGGACCGTTTCTCGCAGTTCCGGTGGTGCAGCAGTGGACAGAGCGAAAAGATGACAAGAATGTTCTTCGCCGACAAATGCGTGAAGTTCTGATTGCACCGGACAAGCTGGACTTATCAGCTGATGCGGAAACGATGAAACGAGAGCGCGGCATTCACGAGGCAATCGTATACAAAACGAAGATGGATATGACTGCGGCGTTTTCGCGTCCGGATTTAGGCTCATTGTCCAATCAGATTGTGAGTGTCGATTGGTCCCGCGCAAAGCTGGTACTTTCGGTCTCCGATACGAAAGGCATTGTCGATATCAATATAGTGCGCGATGGCAACGAGACTGCCGAAGTAGAGCCCGGATTGGGGTTAGGCACTCAAATGTCTGATCACTATGCGCGCTCAGGCCTTCACGTGCCCTTGAAACTAGATGATCAGTTTGGGTCTTCATTGTTGCCAGCATCAACCTCATCCGACAGTCTACAGTTTGATATTTCGATGGCCTTTAAAGGCTCGCAGACACTATCGTTTGTACCGGTTGGGGAAAGCACTAAAGTTGCACTGGCATCAAGCTGGCCACATCCAAGTTTTTCCGGCGCCTTTTTGCCGACAGAGCGGCAAATTTCTGAAGACGGGTTTGAAGCACAATGGATGGTCTCAAAGCTTGCGCGTTCCATTCCGCAACTTTCCTTGGTCGATAATAATAGTTTCGGTCATTACAACGCTAGCGGTTTTGGCGTGCGGTTCTATCAACCGGTGGATTTCTATCGCCTGGTTGATCGCGCAGTGAAGTATGGCGTTCTGTTCATTGGAACGGCATTTTTGATCATTTTTGCGGTCGAGATACTTTCTAAAGGTCGTATGCACGCTGTACACTACACAATGGCAGGCATGATGGTGGTGATGTTCTATGTGCTGTTGCTTGCGCTAGCAGAAGTGATCGGCTTTAGCCTTGCCTATGGCGTTGCAGCGGGTGCAACCGGTGCGGTGCTCGCCGGGTTTGTCGCATCTGTCTTTGATGGACGACGCGCCAGCCTTGCCGCAGTACTGGGCTTTTCATTACTCTATGGGCTACTTTACTTGGTCCTTCGTCTGGAAGATGCAGCTTTGCTCGCAGGCGCGGTGACGGGGTTTGTGATTTTGACGACTATGATGTTTGCAACACGCAATGTTGATTGGTCTGGTCGCAATCAAACACCGGAAACACAATCGGCTTGAGCAGATTAAATTGATTCGCCGCGCAGTAAGCGCGGCGTATCGCCCGTGGTACCCGATGCCTGGCCAATAAAGAAATTTTTGAGCGCGGGCAGGCGATCGACGACGCTTAATCCCATTGAACGAAGTGCCCGTAGCGGACCAAAATCGTTTGAGAAAAGACGGTTTAGAATGTCGGTTGTTACGCCCATCTGCACCGTGTCGAAACGGCGCCAGATTTGATAGCGTTCGAGCACGTCGATGGCACCTATATCGAGGCCTAAACGGTGCGCTTCGACAATTGTTTCCGCCAGAGCGGCGGCATCCTTAAATCCAAGATTGAGACCCTGTCCTGCAATTGGATGAATGCCATGTGCGGCATCGCCCGCGAGCGCAAAACGAGGCCTAACGAAATCTCTAGCGAGCGTAAGACCCAATGGGTAGGCCCGAGGCGGTGTCTCCACTTTTATGTCGCCAAGTTTTAGGCCAAAGCGCTGTTCAAGCTCGATGTCGAAAGTGAATTCGTCCGCAGCAAGCAAGCGCGCAGCGTTCTCAGTTGGCTCAGTCCAAACGATGGATGAGCGATTTTCTGTGAGCGGGAGAATCGCAAATGGGCCACCAGGCAGGAAATGCTCTTCGGCGCGGCCTTCATGCGAACGTTCGTGAGCAATTGTCGCAACAATACCTGATTGCCCATAGTCCCAATGAATGGATTTTATACCTGCTTTTTGCCGCAGCTGAGATTTCACGCCGTCGCAAGCGATGAGCAGCCTGGTTTTGATAGTTTTGTTCTTGCCATAAGAGACGATAAGCGAGGCACGATCATCGCTTTCCTCATAGGCTGTGACGGGCGCGCTTTGCAGGATTATAACACCTGCCTTTTCGCATTGACGCCGCAATGCGCGGACCATTTCAACATTGGGTACCATATTGGCAAAAGGTTCGTCTTCTTCCGTGTTGCGACCAAAGGTTAGAAACACCGGACGGACGGGATCAGAGGTGCGGCTGTCTGTGATAATCATTTCATTGATCGGTTGGGCATGTGGTGCAATTGACTCCCAACATCCAAGCTCTTCCAACATCCGGCTTGCAGCGGCTGCTATTGCAGAAGCGCGTCCGTCATTTTGCCAAACATTTTCGGGAGCGGCGTCGGTGACAACAATGCTTAGATCAGGGGCGCCGTTTACAATTGATAGTGCTGTTGCAAGTCCGACATAGCCGGCGCCGGCGACCACAACATCTGCAGCAGATAGTTTCGCCTTTGATATCTTGGCATTGGCGGTCGTTTTTCGTGTTGTACTCATTTTGTTTTACCCGCAGCGCTTGTATGGTCATTATGCGTTGTCTGGTGAGTAGCAATGCTAAATCTTTTAGACCCAATTGGATACATCATGTCTGCAGCAATGAAACAACTCCTGGACATTCTCGATCTTGAGAAGATTGAAGACAATGTGTTCCGTGGTCGCAGCCCGCAGGTGGGTTGGCAGCGGGTTTTTGGGGGGCAAGTAGTTGCCCAAGCGATGGTCGCCGCGCAGAGAACGGTGGCAAATGACCGGCATGTTCACTCGATCCATTGTTATTTCCTGCGGCCCGGTGATCCCGAAGTGCCAATCGAGTATCACGTTGATACTTTGCGCAATGGCTTGAGTTTTACGACGCGGCGGGTGGTCGCTATGCAGCGAGATAAAGCCATATTCTCGCTAGCGGGTTCGTTTCAGGTGGATGAAGAAGGGTTGGAACACTTCATTCCTGCTCCATTGGATGTGCCGCGGCCTGACGATTTGCAAGGCGATCTGGGACGAATCCAGCAGATCAAGGAAAGCTTACCGGAGCAAATACGAAAATATTGGGGTAGAGAACGACCATTTGAGCTCAGGCCCGTTTCTTTGAAACACTATATTAGTCAGGAGCCGCTACCGCCACGCCAGGACATGTGGCTTAAGGCGACCGGCCGTGTTCCAGATGACCGAGCCATTCAAAGTGCCGTCTTAGGCTATTTATCCGATATGACGCTTCTGGATACATCGTTGTTTGCGCATGGAAAATCTATATTTGACGGTGATTTGCAGGTTGCTAGCCTTGACCACTCAATGTGGTTTCACCGCAAACCAGACCTAGAAAAATGGTTGCTATACACCCAGGACAGCCCGAATTCTTCTGGCGCACGCGGTCTAACACGCGGTTGTTTGTATGGTGAAGATGGCACATTGATCGCTTCTGTTGCACAGGAAGGGCTTATCAGACCCAGACTGCCTAAATAATAGGCATAATTATA
>JBCDFK010000055.1:0-8797 GCA_039178065.1 Pseudomonadota bacterium
CATCAGGCGAAGCCGCATGCAAAATTGCCGCTGCAGATGTTGCCACAAAGCCGTCAACAATAACGGGGATGCGTTCAACACGCGCTGCCAAAATGGCGCCGGCCATTGCTGCAATTTCACGCCCGCCCAATCGACGCAGCACTTCAAATGGATCTTTCAAATGGTCTTTATGTAAAGCAACGGCTTGCTCGATGACTTCAGCCTTTCGCTCGATGCCTTCAGCATCCGCTCCAGTGCCTGCACCAGCCCAATCAGCAGCTGAACCGCCATACAGTGCATAGTAGATCGCAGCAGCTATCGTCGTA
Organism: Pseudomonadota bacterium; assembly: GCA_039178065.1. Taxonomy (GTDB): domain Bacteria; phylum Pseudomonadota; class Alphaproteobacteria; order Rhizobiales; family Rhizobiaceae; genus Ahrensia. Next base: position 306 of record JBCDFK010000055.1, read on the forward strand.
TTGCCGATACCCATTTCGCCAATGCACAAAAGATCTGTTCCGCCCGCAATGCTTTCCATCCCAAAGGCCATGGTCGCGGCGCAACTCCGTTCATCAAGTGCAGCGTCCTGCGTAATATCGGCGGTGGGCATATCCAGCGCTAAATCAAAAACCTTCAATCCAATATCATGCGCAATACAAATCTGATTGATTGCGGCGCCACCTGCAGCAAAGTTCTCAACCATTTGCGCAGTAACCGCTGACGGGAAAGGCGAAACACCTTGCGCCGTGACCCCATGATTACCCGCAAACACTGCAACAAGTGGACGCGTAACAGCTGGTTGGCGTCCCGTCCAAGCTGCAAGCCATTCGGCAATCTCCTCTAGTCTTCCAAGCGAGCCTGCGGGCTTCGTCAATATCGCATCGCGTTGACGAACGGCTTCAACAGCTTCCGTCGCTGGTTTAGGTAGATTGCGGACAAGTGCACGAAAGTCGTCGAAGGGCAAACCGGTAGTCACATCATCATCCTGGAATTGTGGTGGCAACGGGCAACCGAATAAACTATAGCAGTTCCGAACAAAAGCTCCTTTTCGCCATTTAGCGTCGCAGCCAACAATGAAAAACATAAACTTAGTCGAAGAGACCGCGCGGGCATTGGCGTTTTTAACCCGTATCCCTATTCCGGATAGATATTTCAAAGGCGCAAGACCCGAGAGCACAGCCCAATGTGCTGGCGTGTTTCCAATTGCTGGCGTTATTGTGGCGCTTGTCAGCAGTCTCCCCCTGCTCATTGCATATGGATTGGGACTGCCGCACACAGTCAGCGCTGCAATCGGCATTTTCTCAATGATTATCATTACAGGTGCGCTTCACGAAGACGGTTTGGGCGATGTAGCTGACGGTTTTGGTGGTGGTGCCACCATCGACAGACGCCTCGAAATTATGAAGGACTCCCGGCTCGGAACCTATGGGGTGATTGCAGTCGCTGGTTCTCTAATTGTGCGCGTATCAGCATTGTCTGCAATATTGGGATCACACGGCGTTTTTCCTTCAGTATTTGCGCTTATTGCTGCTGCCGCCGCTTCGCGAGGCGCAATGGTCTGGATGTGGTCGGCATTGCCCAATGCGAAGAAAGATGGGGTTTCCAGTGCCGTCGGCGCACCGCCCGAAAGCGCTCTTTCGCTAAGCGCCATTCTTGCTTTGGCGTTTACTGCTTTCTTTGGGCTTCTTGCTGCTGGATTCGTACCAACAAGTATTGCCATCGGACTGGGAGTTCTAGCAATGGTCGGGTTTCAAAAGCTCTGCCAACGCATGATTGCTGGTCAAACGGGCGATACAATTGGCGCTTGCCAACAATTGGTCGAAATTGCAGTGTTGTGCGGCCTTGCAATAACCATTTCCTAGCCCATTTAATGGATAACTAGTATCGGAAGCGCTATGGAATCTCCTTGCATATTGATTTGCTCTATTGAGAGCGAGAGCGGCTATTGCCATGGTTGTGGACGCACAAGCGCCGAAATCACTGCTTGGACGATGTATACGGATGAGCGCCGTAAAGAACTGATGGCGGAATTGCCTGCACGCCTTGCGTCTCTCGAAAAAAAACCGCGCCGGCAAACGAAACGTCGTCAAATGGCCAAGGCCCGTGCGCAACGCCCCTAGCAACGTCAGAGAACGCTGTAGAAAAACCGAACCGCTACAATCATCAAGAACACGCCAAACGCTAATTCGAGCTGCCGCTTTTCGAGCTTGTGCGCAAAATTTGCGCCGATCGGCGCCAAAAATAGTGTGATGGGAATAACGACCGCAAACCCGATCCAATTTACGTAGCCAGTTGAGAATACCGGTAGGCCCGGCGTATTCCAGCCAGCCCAAATCGCACCAATCAATCCCGGGATCGAAATTAAAATGCCTGTGCCTGACGAAGTCGCAACCGCTTGGTGAATGGGTCGGCCGTAGAGTGTCATGAAAGTATTGTTCATCACACCGCCGCCTATGCCCATCAACATTGAGAAAAATCCGATACCAACGCCCACTACGGCTCTCAATGGACCAACCGGGATATCATTGCCTAACTTCCAACTCTCTCGGTGAAAAATAAGCCTAAGCCCGACGGCAATGGCGATAAATGCGAACACAATCCGCAGCTCTTCCGATGAAATACTGGCGATCACCAAAGTCGCAAACAACACGCCAATTGGGACCGTGAACACAAAGGACTTAAGCAAATCCATTGCTACTGCACCATTTTTGTAGTGTGCGGAAAAAGACCGAAGCGATGTCGGGACAATGATCGCCAGTGATGTACCCACCGCCAAATGCATGCGAACAGCGTCGTCGACGCCCGCCCAGCCAAATGCTTGAAAAAACACGGGCACCAATATGGCACCGCCACCAATACCAAATACGCCAGCTAAGAAGCCTGCAATAACACCTGCACCAACGACAAAGGCAAATAATGTGAAGATCTCACCGAACTCAAAGCCAGCCAATAGAGTATCCTTTGCGCCGCATCATGCAGCTTCAGAAGGATCTATTTGATCCGAATTTGCATTGCTTATTGCTCCAAAAGCATCTCTCAGCACTTGGCTTGTGGCGTTTGGTTTTACAGATTCCATGGAGATGATTTGGCGGAAGCGCCGCGCTCCTGCAAGTCCTTGAAACAGTCCGATCATGTGTCGAGTGATGTGATTGACCCGTACACCAGGATCCTCTGCAATTCTGCGGTCGATATATTCGCACATGGTGTCCAGCAGCATTGATGGTTCAAACAAAGTGCTTTCTTCACCACAGACTAGATGATCGACCTCGGTAAGGCACAGCGGGCTTTGATAGGCTGCACGTCCAAGCATAATGCCATCTAACGGAGCATTTTCGCCAATGTTCGCAAGGGCATGACTCACATTCTCAAGACCACCATTTAAGCCAATGAAATATTGCGGATTTTCAATCTTGAGCCGTTGCACACGTCCATAGTCCAATGGCGGAATATCACGATTTTCTTTTGGGCTTAGTCCATTCAGCCAAGCTTTGCGCGCATGAACCCAAAGTGCCTCACAGCCTTCTCCCCAAACCATCTGCGCCAGATCATCAAGCGCTTTGCCCGGATCCTGATCATCGACGCCAATGCGGCATTTAACTGTAACGGGAATAGCCACCGCACTTCTCATAGCTGCAACACATCGCGCAACCAGATCGGGTTCGCGCATCAAACAGGCGCCGAAAGTGCCCGATTGAACGCGGTCTGAGGGGCAACCAACGTTCAAGTTGATTTCGTCATACCCATAGTCCACACAAATCTTGGCCGCTTCTGTCAATTTTTTGGGGTCCGAACCGCCAAGCTGAACCGCAACCGGATGCTCACAATCGTCAAATCCTAGCAACCTGTCGCGCGGACCATGGATTGCTGCATCCGCCACAACCATCTCAGTATAAAGCAGCGCATGCTTTGTCAGCTGTCTATGAAAGAAACGGCAATGATGATCCGTCCAATCCATCATTGGTGCGACAGCACATATCTTGCGATTGGTTTTGAGAGACTTTTGATACATTTAATTGAACCGAAGCCGGATATTGTGCACAATTTTAAAATCAGCGCGAACAATCAGACTTCTACATCTCCACTATGCGATTTTTCCAATCTGAATAAGGCCGCATTGCCGACAAGGCAAGCGCTGTCAAAGATCGAGTTTGGGAAACAAAAAAAGGCCCGTGACGCACTCACAGGCCTTTTTCAATATCAATCACCAATATGATTTTTGCTATTCGTCCGATGCGCCAGGGCCAGGAATGGCACCCGGAGGGCATTTACCCAATATGATCATGCCCAAGACTTCGTCCTTGGTCACATCACCAACTTTTGCACTACCGACCATCTTACCGTTTTTCATCACAGCAACCCGGTCACATAGGTCGAATACATCTTCAATATCGTGGCTAATCAGGAAGATGCCGATGCCATCGTTTTTAAGCTGTTTAACCAGCTCGCCAACTTGGGCGGTTTCCTGCGGACCAAGCGCTGCAGTGGGCTCATCCATGATCAGGATGCGCGCATTGAAGTGGATCGCACGCGCAATGGCAACTGATTGCCTTTGACCACCTGAAAGCGATTTCACCGGCTCTTTGAAGCGTTTAAAGTTGGGGTTCAATCGCCCCATCACGCCGCGTGTCTCCGCTTCCATCGCCGCATCGTCCAGAGTTCCCCAACGGGTGAGCAATTCACGGCCGAGAAACAGATTTGCTGCGGCGTCCACATTATCTGCAAGCGCGAGTGTCTGGTAAATGGTCTCAATGCCATAGCTTTTCGCTTCGCGCGGATTGGTAATGTGAGCTTCTTCACCATTGACAAAAATCTGGCCGCCATCACGCGCATAAGCGCCCGATAACACCTTGATGAGCGTCGATTTTCCCGCACCATTGTGACCGAGTAAGCCTACGACCTCGCCCGCGAAAAGATCAACACTGGCGTGATCCACCGCCTTAATACCACCGAATGCGATGGAGACATCCTTGATTGAAACAAGTGGCGTATCACTATTTGCAGTTGCTGCTGAGTTCTGTGACATGGTCCGCTCCTTAAATCGAATTCTTGCGATAAATTGTGTCGAGATAGACCGCGACCACTAGGACACTACCGACCACCATCTGCTGGATCGCTGCATCAAATCCAACGAGAACCATGCCCGATTGAAGTGATTGCATCACGAGCGCACCAAGCATTGCACCATAAATAGTACCAATACCACCGGCGAAAGATGTGCCACCAATCACCGCCGCTGCGATAACATAGAGCTCATCGAATTGACCAAGTGCGATTGTTGCAGAACGCAAGCGAGCACTGGCAATTGTAGCTGAGATTCCGACAAGAGCGCCCATAAGCGCAAATATGAGAAGAGTAATTCTCTTTGTGTTGATGCCCGATAGTTCTGCTGCTTCCGGGTTGCCTCCAATAGCGAAGACATATCGACCGAAACGCGTCCGCGTAGTGATGAATGTCATGACAATTCCAACCGCCAGGGCGATCAAGACCGGAATAGCCAAACCATGCGAGACGAAACCAATTTCTTCAGGCGTAACGCCACGCTGTTCAGCGACGCGGCGTACAATACCCCGCGGCCAAGGATAGGCATTCATAACAAGAACTGTTCCCAAGACGAGCAAACAGCCCACAGACCCAATCAGATACTCTGCCCACTTTGGTCTTAAGGGAAATCCAAAGCGGATGCGTTGCTGCCGACCGCTCATAAGTAACCAAACGATACCCATGCAGGCTAAAACACCAACGATCCATGTACCGGTTGCGCCTATTGTTCCGACTGGCCCGCCACCAATCAATGCGAAAGTGGTATCCACCGGCGCAATTGTTTCACCGCGGGCAACCAGATAGGCCGAACCACGCCATATCAACAGTCCGCCCAACGTCACGATAAATGCGGGAATGGCCAAATAGGCGATCAAAAACCCTTGGAATGCACCGACTAGCGTTCCGAATGCGATACCAACCGCGACGGTTATGATCCAAGTCATTGGATGATCTAGCCCAAGAAAGTCCGGCAGGACCCAGACCTGAACGACCCCCATGATCATAGCCACCAATCCGAGCATCGAACCAACCGACAGGTCGATATGACGGGTCACAATGATAAGCATCATGCCTGTTGCCATAACGGCAATAGATGATGTCTGGACAGAGAGGTTCCATAGGTTTCGAGGTGTCAGAAATGCACCAAACCCATTGGCAAAATGACCATACAGGTGAAATCCAATCCAAATGGCAACGAGAGCTGCAATCATACCCAACATGCGGGTGTCGATTTCAGTTGCTCTCAAGAAACGAACCAAGGCGCTGTCGGTCTTGACCTTCCCCGCTGCCGATGACGTAGCGTCGCTATCAGCCATTTAAACCTCCCATCAATATACCTCTCCGCATTCAAGGTAGCACATTGTGCTGCCAGAATGTTGGGCAGATATTCAATTGTCCCAAATGATTTTTGTAAAGGACCACGCTGTGAGAGCGTGGTCCAACTTCAATGCGTGCTCAAAGCACGGCTATTTTGATTAGTTACAAGCGGCTACTGAACCGGCTGCAACGCCTTTACATGCTGTTTCTTTGTCGATCCAACCCGCATCGATCACAACATTCAGGTTATCTTGCTTAACCGCAATTGGCTCAAGAAGAATAGCGTTTACTTCAACGCCACGCTTTCCGTCCGAGAACTTGCCAACGCCAGGAACGTCAGTCATCGCCTTGCCGTCTGCAAGCATCAACGCGGCTTCTGCAGCCACTTTACCCAATGCGCGTGAGTCCTTCCAAACAGATGTTGTTTGAGTACCAAGCGCAACACGGTTCAATGCCGCAAGGTCACCGTCCTGGCCACCAACTGGAACAGAACCAGCAAGACCCTGAGCTTCAAGCGCAGCGACCACTCCGCCCGCCATGCCGTCATTTTGTGAGAATACGAGGTCAACATTGTTGTCATTCGCGGTTAGAATTTGCTCCATGTTCTTCTGAGCATTTTCTGGCTTCCAGCCGTCAGATGCAGCTTCGCCAACAACTTTGATGGCACCTGAGTCGATGCTTGGCTTAGCAACTTCCATCATACCGTTCAGCAAGAATGTTGCGTTTGGATCACCTGGGTCACCCTTAATGATTGCGAGGTTACCTTCTGGCTTTTCTTCCAGAACAGCTTTCGCAATCAAACGGCCAACGCCAACATTGTCGAAAGTGATGTAAAGGCTGTCCGGATGCTCGATCTGAACATCGTAAGCAATCATAGGAATGCCTTCAGCCGAAGCATTTTCAACAGCCGGCAAAATCGCTTCTGAATCGAAAGGCACGATCATAAGCACATCAGCGCCCTGAGAAATAAGCGATTCAATATCAGTCAGCTGCTTGGCGGCAGAACCCTGAGCATCCGCAGAAATATATGTATCTCCATTTGCTTCCACGATGTCTTTGATTACCGCTTCATCGCGCTTCCAACGCTCCTCTTGGAAAACCTTCCAAGAAACAGCAATTGTTTTGCCTTCAGCCATAGCAGCAGTTGAAACCGACGCCATTGCCACTGCGGCAAATGCAGCCATAGAAATAAATTTACGCATTAAAAATCCTCCCGAGATTAACAAGCCATGCCTGGCCGCGCCGATCATAATACCGGCCCTAAACCTACCATGAGGGTATTTTATTCAGTTGTCAAAAAATAAATTGACCAATTACCGAAAAAATGGAACCATTCTTGTGAAAATTTGAAGATTTTGGGAGGAGTCTGAGTTTTTTCACGAATTTTTGTCGTGTTAAATTCAGCTACTAAAAAAATGTTGCAGCGCAAAAAGAGCGATGACTCAGCTGGTGACGATGGAGTGCGCGTTGGCTGTGGTCCGTTGATACCATCGTTAGGTGTATCTACCCGCCCCTTGCGTCAGCAAATATTCGAACACATTCGGGCAGCCGGACTATGTGCACGCATTGATGTTGCCAATAATTTGAACGTAAGTCCAGCCAGCGTAACCGCAATAACAACTGATCTACTCGAAGCGGGCTATCTTGAAGAAATTACATCAACGGTGCGCGATGGTGAACCCGCTCGCGGCAGACCACCTGTCTCGATTGGCGTTCGCGCAGAGACATTTTATGTATGCGGAATCTATTTAGGCGATGTGCGAAATACCGCCATCATCGTCGATTTTGGTGGGAATGTCATAGGCAGCGCCTCAATTGACCATAATATCGCTCAACGCAGCCCTGAAGCCCTTATTGATGATGCCTCTAAGGTCTTAGCTAATGCGCTTGCTGATGCCCATCTCGAAAAAGAAGCTCTGACAGGCATAGGTTTGGGCATGCCAGGTCTGATCGACACCCATTCAGGCATGGTCGTGTGGTCGCCGCTTCTGGATCGCCGCGGCGTAAATCTGCGCAAGCTCGCATTTGATAGGTTCGATATTCATGTCGACATCGACAATGATGCCAATATCGTCACATTGGCGGAACTGTGGTTCGGTAAAGCGCGAGCGATGTCAAACTTTGTCGTCGTAACAATTGAGCATGGCATCGGCATGGGCATTGTCATAAACCACAAACTTTATCGTGGCGGCTTAGGTCTGGGCATGGAGTTTGGCCACACAAAGGTTCAGCTAGATGGTGCCCTTTGCCGATGTGGTCAGCGGGGATGCCTGGAAGCCTATATTGCAGACTACGCGCTTGTTCGCGAAGCCTCGACGGCACTAGGGGGCGAACCTTCAACAGATTCAAATCCTCATATAGTTTTGCAGCGCTTGTTTGAAGAAGCCAAGAATGGAAATGAGGCCGCCATTACAATCTTCCGCCGAGCGGGTCGCTACCTCGCCGTGGGCCTTTCCAATGTCATCAACATATTCGACCCTGGCTTGGTCATCATATCAGGTGAACGCATGCAATATGACTATCTTTATGCGGATGAAGTAATGGCTGAAATGGAGAAGTTTACGCTGGATCGCAACCGTAAACAGCCAACCATTGAAATTAATGCCTGGGGTCA
>JBCDFK010000056.1:0-8768 GCA_039178065.1 Pseudomonadota bacterium
CAGCCCACCACTTCTTGCTCTGCGTTCACACTGGTGTTGGCTCTGGTACGCCTTTAGCGGCAGATGATGCGACCGATGCAAGATGGGTTTCACTCGAAGAAATGTCAGATTTGCCCGTCACCGACTCTACTTATGCATTTGCTAAACGAATAGCACTCGCGCAATCGTGAACCAGCTTGTTTGTTACATCGCGGCTTTAGGCGATAAGCTGCGCCCAATGGAGGTAGGCTATGTTAAAGTTGATAAGAAACCTGGTCCTGGTATGCGCAATGATTGTTTCCTTGTGCGTATCAGTTTGGGCGAACCCAATACGCTGGGCGCAAGAGGGCTGGAAAACTGATTTCTCAATAACTAACATTGACTTAGCGCGCGTCCTCAATGGCGGTCCACCGCGCGATGGCATCCCATCCATAGACAATCCGCAATTCAAACCGCAGGCAGAAATCGACTTTCTGGTCGATAGTGAACCAGTCATTGGCCTCGTCATCAATGGGGAGGCAAAAGCCTATCCCATCCGTATCCTTACCTGGCACGAAATTGCTAATGACGAACTCGGCGGCGTGCCAGTGGCGGTGACGTATTGTCCGCTATGCAACTCCTCTATTGTCTTTGAGCGTACAATAAATGGAAGAACCGTCGAGTTTGGAACGACAGGCAAACTCAAGGACTCCAATCTAATCATGTACGACAGAGGCGGAGACAATTGGTGGCAGCAATTCACTGGTGAAGCGATCGCGGGTATTGAAACTGGTACCAAACTAAGGCTCATCCCCTCTCGTTTGCAGTCATATGGCGAATTTAAGGCCGAAAACCCTGATGGAACCGTACTTGTGCCCACCAATCCAAATATGCGTGACTACGGCCGTAATCCCTATGTTGGCTATGACTTAGCTGGCGCACCATTCTTGTATGACGGACAACTACCTGAATACATCAACCCAATGGAACGGGTCGTTATTGTAAGACGAGAAGGATCCGATCCAATCATCGTAACCATGAATAAAATTTCTGATGCTGGGGAGCTGACGGTGGATGGACATGTTTTGTCTTGGACAGCCGGGCAAAATTCGGCATTGGATCAGAGCGATATTAGAAAGGGTCGAGACGTCGGTACTGTGCTTGTTCAAAAGGACGGCCAGGACATAGTTTATGATGTGACCTTTGCCTTTGTAGCGCATGCATTTCATCCAGACATTAAGATTGTCCAGAAGTAGCGCTTTTTTCTGACATGTTTTCGTGAAACAAGACGGGAAACAGGGCTAAAGTACTGAAATGATGCAAACTGCGAGCAAAGGCACTTTATGGCGCGTCGGTGCGTTGTTCGGAATTACTTTGCTTTCAATAGGCATATCCACAATGAGCGTTCGCGCGCAAGAGAACAGCGCCCCTGCAACCGTACGTCCTCCTTCGGTGGCTCCTTATGACAGCCGCTTGCAACGCCTGTCTGAGGTATTGGGTTCAATCCACTATTTGCGCAATCTATGTGGTGAAACATCAAACCAATGGCGTGATCAAATGGAAGGGCTCTTAGCGGTTGAAAAACCTACTCCAAACCGACGCGCGCGGCTTATTGCTGAGTTCAACAAAGGCTATCGCAGCTTCAATAGTGTTTACACGACCTGCACCCCGCAGGCGCTGACAGCGGTTGATCGCTATATGAATGAAGGTAAAGCACTTGCAGGAGAGATAAACAGTCGCTACGCAGAGTAGTCGTTTACCTATTGTTAAGGTAACTGTCTCGTTTGGCGTTACTTCGGGTTGAAGTGTGTTAGTGTGTTAACGGAATATGAATAAGGCGGGCGGCATTAGCCGAGTTTGATTATGATTACCGATGAGAAAATTGCGGAGCTAGACGAAGTTATCGCACAGGAAAAACGTGTTGCCGCACGTGAAATGCAGTCCGAGGCCTGGGCAGATGGCATGATGGAAGGCATTGAAACCGATATTTTGGCTGATGCAGCCATTGCTACTGCATTGGAAGAATTAATTCGAACCGACGGCGAAAACTCGGCTTTGCAGCTTGTAGAAAGCTTGCGTGACCGTATTATTGCTGGAGAGTTCATTCCAGAGCGCACACTTCAGTAAAAGGCCTAGTATTGCGTACGCCTCCACTATTTTCAGGCATAAAGACGTAATGAGCACTAAAAGAAGACATGCCAGACTAAAGCAACTCATTGCGATCGCCATTTTGGCTTGCAGTGGCACAGCCTTTGCCCAATCGCCAGGCGATCTTGCCCCACCTCCTTCCGGTGTTATTCCTCTTCCTGATCCGTTGCCAAAGGGCATTAATCCTGATGATCCATTGGCGATCAATCCACAACCTGATCTCAACAATGATCCATCGCGTTCGCAAACGGGGTATGGCGATGATGACAGTGACATAGAAATTCTCTATGACACCGAAATATTGCCGGTTCCGGTCAAACGGATGCGCGAATTGATAATGGAAGCAGCACGTTCTGGGGACCTGGAAGAACTGCGTGTGCTCATGGGCACTGGTGCCAACATCACTCAACTGGCCTTTGGCGATATTGAAGGCGACCCGATCGAATATTTGCGTTCTGGTGCTGGCGATGAAGAAGGTCATGAAATGCTGGCTATTCTGCTTGAAGTTATGGAAGCAGGTTACGTTCGATTTGATGCTGGCACATCTAACGAGCTTTATGTGTGGCCATATTTTTATGCAGTTGCTCTGGAAACGCTCACCCCGAAACAGCGGGTAGAACTATTCAAGCTCGTCACTGCTGGCGACTATGAAGACATGTTGTCCTTTGGCGCTTATATTTTCTTCCGTGTCGGAATTACTCCAGAAGGCCGGTGGTTGTTTTTTGTTGCCGGAGACTGAGTCAAATCCAGAACCAATGGCGGCATTTGGTGTCGATGCTCCCAAACATATATGCGAAACGCCTATTGCACACATTTGGCGCGTTGATCGTTCGCCTGGCAGCTATGCCGCTCTAAAAATCTATAAAGACGGTGACATGCAAAACGAAGCTGCGGGGCTTACATTCATGGCACGCATGGATGGTCGAAGTACCGCGAAAATATACAGAACTCACAACGGAGCGGTACTCATGGAGTGGCTTGATGGCCCTTCCCTAGGCGATGTTTCGCGTGGTGGCGATGACATCGCGGCCCTGAATAATTTGATTGATGTAGCAAAGACCGTTCACGCTAAACCACATTTTGATGGAGATTACCCACCACTTAGCGACTGGTTTGAAGACTTGTTCAATCTAAACTTTTCGCCGAACTGCAATCCGAAATCCGAAGCTATCGTGCAGAAATGCCAGTCCCTCGGACGCACCCTTATTGATAGCCAAAGAGATCTACGCGCATTACATGGCGATCTGCACCATGATAACGTTTTAAAGGGCAAGCGCGGATATTGTATAATCGATGCGAAGGGCGTTTACGGAGAGCGTGCCTATGAACTTGCGAATGCCGTGCGCAATCCAGTTGGCGCCGATGCGCTTTTGCGAGATACCGTTAGGATATTGCGATATTGCCGCACAATTTCGTCAGAATTCAACGTGAATTATCAGCGCTTTTGGGGATGGGTCATAGCCCATTGCAGCCTATCGATCGCCTGGCGATGCAGCGGAACATTGGCCGACGACGAAGACTTGGACCTGCTAGCCATAATGTTCGACCTGGCAAAGCAGGAAGGTTTGAGCTTCGACTAACTGGATTCAAGCGTCTCTTGAAATTTGACCACCTGACCTTTGCTTGGGTTTACAATTTCGCCGTCCCACATAATCCGATTGCCGCGTATAATTGTTCCTATAGGCCAACCGGTCACTTGCTTACCATCGTAGGGTGTCCACCCTGCTCTTGAACCGGCTTGCCCATTTGTGATGGTTTCTCTGCGTTTCAGATCAACAATGGCAAAATCGGCATCCCAACCAACCGCGATACGACCTTTCTTGGCGATGCCAAATAGTCTTTGCGGACCGTGTGACGACAAATCAACTAAACGCTCCAAACTTAGTCTTCCTGCATTAACATGATCTAACATGATTGGTAGCAAGGTTTGCACACCTGTCATTCCTGATGGAGACGCCGGATAGGGCTTTGCCTTCTCCTCAAGCAAATGCGGCGCATGATCGGATCCCAAGACATCAATTATCCCCTGCTCGATCCCTTGCCAAATTCCAACTTTATGACGCACTTCACGTACCGGCGGGTTCATCTGAATAAGGCTGCCGAGCGTCGCGTAATCATCAGCTGTCAGCGTGAGATGGTGCGGCGTCGCTTCACAGCTGGCGACATCCTTGTTCGCAGCTAAAAACGGAACTTCTTCGGCTGTCGAAATGTGCAGCACATGAATTCGCGCGCGTTCTTTGCGCGCTATTGCCACCAAACGCTGCGTACACTGCAGTGCTGCAATTTCATCGCGCCAGACTGGATGAGAAGAAGGATCGCCCTCCACGCGGAGGCCTTTGCGGTCTTCTAGCCTGTACTCATCCTCTGAGTGAAAGGCTGCGCGACGATTGGTGTTGCGCAGTATCGAAGCGACGCCCTCATCGTCTTCTACTAACAAATCGCCAGTTGATGATCCCATGAAAACTTTTATACCGGCTGCGCCTGGTAGCCTTTCCAACTGGCCAACTTCATGCGCATTGTCACGGGTACCACCAACCCAAAATGCAAAGTCACAGTGCATGCGGTTTGTGCCACGCTTCACTTTGTCTGCGAGCTTTTCTTCGTCGGTTGTTAGCGGATTAGTGTTTGGCATCTCAAACACCGCGGTAACGCCGCCGAGGACAGCTGCGCGGGAGCCAGTTTCTAGATCCTCTTTGTGCTCCAGACCTGGTTCACGAAAATGGACCTGGCTGTCGATCACACCCGGAAGAATATGCAAACCAGCGCAATCAATCACCTCGCCTGCATCATGATTGGCCAATGAGCCTATCTGCATAATCGTCCCGTTGGTGATGCCGATGTCGCGTTGGCCAATACCGTCATGATTGACCAGCGTGCCGCTTTTCAAAATTAGATCAAATGCCTGGGCCATTGCACATTCCTGACTTGTCGTTTTATGCCATCGGGCTTACGTAACAGGGGCATGATTTGCAAGGAACAGAGCTTATGGCACACATCATTGTAGGGGATCGAAGTCTAATCGCTTTTAGCGGGCCAGATGCTGAGCATTTGTTGCACAATGTGGTGACGTGCAATGTCGAAACTCTTGTAGCCGGCGTTGCCCAAGTTGGTGCCCTGTTGACACCGCAAGGTAAAATTATGTTCGATTTTCTGGTCAGCAGAAATGAAAATGATAGCTTTGCAATCGAAATCGCCAAAGAACATGCGCCCGCTTTCATGCAAAAAATGATCATGTATCGGTTGCGTTCGAAAGTAGAAATTTCTGAATCATCAGAATCATTTGTGCGCATTTCATGGAGTGATGATTCAAGTCCATCAAATAAGGGGCTGCGCGATACAAGATTTGGCCAAAACGTTGTTACGCGAGAGTATTTGGATGCCGGAACTATCACTGACCGGAGCGAATGGGATCAGCTGCGTATCGATAATGGTGTACCGGAAAGTGGACGTGATTATGCGCTCGGCGATGCCTTTCCGCACGATGTCTCGCTGGATCAGAATCACGGAGTAGATTTCCAAAAGGGTTGCTACATCGGCCAAGAAGTTGTCAGCCGTATGCACCACCGTCATACGGCGAGGCGCCGATTGCTGATCGCGACCTGTGAAGTTGAGTTGGATCAAGAAGCTGCCATTGCAAGCGGTGGAAAAACGCTCGGAACTGTGGGGACCGTTGTCGGAAACCAAGCCCTTGCACTATGCCGAATTGATAGGGTTGAGGATGCTACGAAAGCTGGCAGCCCAATATTGGCAGGCAAGGTCCCAATTACACTGACCATCCCTCCAAATGTTACTTATGTTTGGCCAAGCGAGGCAAGCAATGGCTGATCAAAAAAGTGCTCCCAAGCGCGCTTGGCAGCGCATGTTGTCTGGACGAAGACTGGATCTGTTGGACCCCTCGCCCGTAGATGTGGAAATTGAAGATATTGCGCATGGCCTGGCACGAGTTGCGCGTTGGAACGGCCAGACTTCTGGCGAGCATGCCTTTTCGGTGGCTCAGCACTCACTGCTCGTTGAGCAAATTGTAACGCGGATCGCAAACCAGCCCACGCCTGCTCTTTTGCTGACAGCGCTTTTGCACGATGCGCCCGAATATGTCATTGGCGATATGATTTCACCGGTAAAGCAGGCTATTGGCGATGGCGGCTATCGTGCTGTTGAAGACCGGCTGCAAGCGGCGATTAATCTTCGGTTTGGACTTGCCGGATCAACTCCAGCTAAAACAAAGAAGATAATTAAAGAGGCTGATTTCATTGCCGCTTACTATGAAGCAACCCGCCTCGCGGGCTTTAAAGAAGAAGAAGCCATAACTTATTTTGGAAGGCCTACAAAGATGGTTCCTGATAGCTTGATTTTGGAACCCATGACCACCGGTGAAGCGCAATCGGCCTTCATTTCTCGGTTTGAGGAACTTGCCGACCAGTTCAACCCCAAGCGAGCTAAGTGATGTCGTATTTTGCTGTATGTTCCCTGTCAAAGGTAGATGAAACAGTCGTGAAGCATCGCGCTAGCCATCTGTTGACAGTATTGTCAGATGAACAAGATGTGCCACGTCCACCTTCTATATTGCCACAAAACCACAAAGCACTTGGCTTTAACGACATTGCCGCACCCCTGGCTGGCCACATCATGCCTGAGGAGCAAGATGTGCGGGAAATCATGATGTTCATGCACGAATGGGATCAACAAGCGCCGATGTGCGTGCATTGCTGGATGGGCGTCTCAAGGTCAACAGCTGCTGCCTATATCGGAGTGCAAATTCTAAATCCTGAGGTTGATGAACTTGAATTGGCAAATGCTCTGCGGTGGGTGGCGCCGTTTGCAACGCCGAACCCACTAATGATCAAAATTGCTGATGACATTTTAGGGCGTTCAGGTCGTATGGTTGATGCCGTTAAGTCAATTGGCCGCGGGGCTGAGGCCTATGAAGGCTCCCCCTTTGTGTTTCCGCTCGACCCAACGGATGTTTACTCGTAACACGTCTTTCGCTGAAAATATTTGCTCTCGCAACGAATCGTTTAATGCTGTTCGCACGCCAACAGGATACAGAAAACGATGGAACAATTAGCGAACAACATCACAAATTTGGATTCCAGCGCCGGCGGCCTCATTGCCAGCATCAGCAAATTAGTCGTGGAGTACACATTTTCTGTCATCGGTGCAGTGGTGCTTCTGATTGTTGGCTTCATCGTTGCTGGGCAGGTGCGAAAGCTAGTCTACTCGGGCATCATGAAAACAAAGCATGGCGACCAAACGTTAGCTGGATTCATCTCAAAGGCCGCGCGCTACGCTGTCCTAGCGCTTGTCGTTGTTATGGTTCTATCGCAATTTGGCGTTCAGACAGCATCGATAATTGCAGCTCTTGGTGCAGCTGGCCTTGCCATTGGGCTTGCACTTCAGGGCACACTTCAGAATGTTGCATCTGGACTGGTACTAATGTTTTTGCGTCCATTCAAAGTTGGCGATTACATAGAATCGAGTAGCGTATCAGGTGTCATTCAAGAAATTGGATTGTTTGCCACAGAATTAACAACGCTCGATGGGCTTTATGTTTTGGCGCCCAATTCAGAAGTATGGGGCACGCCAATCACTAATTTCTCGCGCGAAAAAACCCGCCGCTTCGACCTGGCCATCGGTATTGGTTATGATGACGATATCGACAAGGCCATGAAGGTCATGCTGCAAGTAGTGTCTAAAGAAGATCGCATATTGCCCGATCCAGAACCGTTCTTATTTGTCGATTCATTGGGCGATAGCGCCGTCGGCATTACCTGCCGCGTTTGGATAAACACATCTGATTGGTGGGCAACAACTCGAGACCTCACCAAAAATGCAAAGCAAGCATTTGACAAGGCAGGAATTTCGATCCCCTTCCCGCAACGCGATGTACATATTTACAACGAAAAGGCTGCTTAGCGACTAATTGAGCTCGATGTCCAAGCCAATGTCCAGCGTGGGCGCAGCCATGGTAATCTTTGACGTGGAAATGTAATCGACGCCAGTCTCTGCGATGGCTTTGACCGTGCTGATATTCACATTTCCTGAAGCTTCGAGCTTCACCAATCCGCCATTGTCTGCTTTGTTGATTGCAACCGCATCTAACAATTTTTCATTGGTCATATTATCGATCAGAATCACGTCTGGCTTGGCTGAAAGTGCTTCTTTCATTTGATCGAGATTATCGACCTCAATCTCAATTTTGACCATGTGCCCCACATACGCACGTGCATTGTGAACGGCCTGGGCAACACCGCCCGAAACAGCGATATGATTGTCTTTGATGAGGATCGCATCGTCCAAACCAAAGCGATGATTGGATCCGCCCCCGCACCGGACAGCATATTTCTCAAAGCTGCGATGGCCGGGAATGGTCTTTCTTGTATCGCAGACTTGCGCATCGGTGTGGGCGATTTCGCTCGCAAATTTCGCCGTATAGGTTGAAATTCCGCACATATGCATGAGGAAATTTAGTGCGACACGTTCCGCTGATAGAATTGCGCGGGCGTTGCCGCTGATTTTTGCCAGTTTTGTGCCGGGTTTTACGTGATCGCCATCATCGACCAGCGCCTCGAATTCAATATTTTCATCCATCAAGCGGAAGGCGACTTCTGCGAAAGTCAATCCAGAAACATAACCATCATCTCGGCTTGCCATTACTGCCACAG
>JBCDFK010000057.1:0-8750 GCA_039178065.1 Pseudomonadota bacterium
CGGTTGCGCAGGCGCTATTGGCAGTTATTGAAAAGCACCAACTTCAAATACCTGCATTCGACAATTTGTTAGAGGCGCGCATTTTTGATCTCTACAATGACCCAATGCCCGACCGAGCGACGCTCGAAGGGTATCTGGGTGAAACGCGCTCGGTTTTGTTTCAAATGGGGCTACAGATCGTGATGGGCCAAGAGCCCGAAAACGGTGACGCAGCCGGCCACGCGGGCGTTGCGTTGGGAGTCGCGAACATCTTGCGACACATGGCGCAACATCGCGTGCGCAGCCAGGTCTTTGTTCCGGTCGAGATCATGAACGCGGTCGGCTTGGGAACCGCACAATTCCTGGCGATTGATGACGCCTCAAAGTTTGATCCTGTGATCGCGGCGCTAACGGCACTGGGTCGAGACCATATGGAGAAAGCGCGCGAAGCCGTGGGCTCACTTGAAAAGCCACATCGCAATGCGTTCTTGCTGTTGGAAATCTGCAAATTGGTGTTCGATCGTGCTGACAAAACTGGTGGTAAGCTCGCCATTGAACCACTACAGATTTCGTCGCTGAATATTCAGTGGCGCATGCTGCTCGCGTCTCTGCGCGGATGATTTAACGTTAGGCTCGCGACGTTAACTCTAACAAACGAACCTTTATTGTTAACCTTCTATAAAGTATGAGTTTCCGCTAGAACTCTGCCATTGTTGGAGTTGAACATATGGCCGCTGCTGTCCAAATCGCTCAAAAAATTAAATTGCCTTGTGGTGCTACATTAAAGAACCGCATTGTGAAGGCTGCAATGACTGAAGGTTTGAGCGATGGCACTAATAAAGCAAATGACCGGTTTGTAACGCTTTATAAGCGCTGGGGTGAGGGTGGCGCCGGGTTGCTTATCACCGGCAATGTGCTTGTTGATCGTTGGCATCTGGAGCGCGGCGGCAATTTGGCAATTGAAGGTGAGCAGTCCAATGAGGAACTGGCCAAGCTTGCCGATTTGGCGTCCGCTGCAAAAGCTCATGGCGCAAAAATTATTATGCAGCTCAATCATGCGGGCCGCCAAACCCAAAAGATGATCAACAAGCACCCCAAGTCAGCCTCTGATATTGGTTTGAAGATGGGCAATGGTCGCTTTGGCAAACCATCGCCCTTGAGCATCGATGAAATTGAAAAAGTGATCGATGCCTATGTGCATGCGGCGATCATTGCAAAGCAGACCGACTTTGATGGTGTTCAGGTGCATGCGGCACATGGATATTTGATCAGTCAGTTTTTATCGCCATTATCCAATAATCGAAGCGATGAGTGGGGCGGTAGTTTGGAAAACCGCGCGCGCATTTTGGTGGAGATTGTGCGCCGTATTCGAAAGCAATGTGGCAAGAAATTTATCGTTTCAACGAAGCTCAATTCCGCTGACTTCCAGAAGGGCGGATTTTCTGAAGATGATAGTGCGCTGGTCGCTAAAATGCTCAGCGACGAAGGGCTTGATCTCATCGAAGTGTCAGGCGGCAATTATGAGCAGCCGCGTATGATCAATTTTGATCGCAAAGATCCACTGTCCAATGGCAAGAACCAGCGTGAAAGCACCAGAAAGCGCGAAGCCTATTTCCTTGAATTTGTTCCCAAGTTACGTGCGGCCGGTGATATTCCCGTTATGGTCACCGGTGGGTTTCGGTCCGTTGCGGCGATGGAAGCGGCGATCTCGGAAGACAATGTGGATTTGATTGGGCTTGGCAGACCGTTGATACTTGACCCCGATGGCGCTGCGAAAATACTGTCCGGTGAAATTGATACACTAGAGAGTCGCGATGATGATTTGGTGATCGGCAGTGGATTGTTGGGGCCAAAGTCACCAATTGGGTTTCTACGCGATTTAAATGCCTGGGGCGCACTTGGTTGGTACTATGAGCATATCTATTCGCTCGCAGATGGCAAAACGCCTGACACCAATCTGAGCGCGTTTAGCGCCTTGTTGTCTTACGACAAAACGGAAGGCAAGGCGGCCAAAGCATTGATTAGATAGCAATTATCGATAGGCCGGCTGCTTCGATCATGCCGCCCATTTTGCGACTATCTTTTGGTTCTCCACCTGAGTAAGAGCTGTTCGCAAAATTGCCGCTTTTAGCAGTGTTTTTCCCGGATTTGCATACCCGCAGTTGGCTAAATGACAGCTCCGTAACAGCAATATGACAGCAATACGAAATGTTGCGCCGCACGATTGACGCTCTGCTCGATCGGGAACACTCTCTTTGCTTGGTGCGCCAGCCGCTGCCAGTGTAACCAGTATTGAGGAGAATAGGCATGAAGACGACCCCCCTAATGAATCTATCTACCGAAGAACTCGATAACCTTTCTTTTGACGAATATGATGAAGTCATTAATCCCAAACCAGAGACCAACGAATTCGATGCGATTGTTGATGAGGCCATCTCAAGACGCGGATTTTTAGGTGGTGTTCTCGCGCTTGGAAGTGTTGCAACACTTGGCGTGACAACATCTGCACTAACGCCGATATCGGCAGAAGCAGCCGACAGCCGGTTCGGCTTCAAAGCGGTGGCCGCAAGCACCGAAGACTCAATTATTGTACCCGAAGGGTACAATTGGCATGTCGCAACACGTTGGGGCGATCCATTGTTCTCAGACGTGCCAGAGTTTGACCACGCAACACGTGGCACTGCAGCCAGCCAAGCTCGCGCTTTTGGTGACAATAATGATGGCATGTCAATTTTCACAACTGCGGATGGTAATCACATCCTGATTGTCAATAATGAATATACCAATAGGTCAGTCATGTGGGGCAACAACCCTGACGGCGTTTTTGTGACAGAAGATGATATCAACAAGGGCAAAAACGCGCATGGCTTAACAGCAGCCGAGATTAGGGATGTGGATGGAACTTGGCAGATTGTGAAGGACTCTCCTTATAATCGCCGTTTCACACCGGATGAACCCATGGACATTACGGGTCCAGCGCGTGGGCATGATATGATGAAAACCACCGCCGATCCAGATGGAACGACGGCGCTTGGCACCTTCAACAATTGCGGTAATGGCCGCACGCCGTGGGGCACCTACCTTGCGTGCGAAGAGAACTTCAATGGCTATTTCGGTACGGCCGATTTCGAAGGGTACCAACAGGATGATGCCAAGAAACGCTATGGTATCAGCGGAAAGGACCGGGGATATGGCTGGTGGACGGTCGATGATCGTTTTGATGTTGCCAAAGAACCCAATGAGTCAAACCGTCATGGCTATATCACGGAAGTTGATCCCTACGATCCGACCTCTGTTCCAAAGAAACGCACAGCGCTTGGTCGATTCAAGCATGAGAATGCCGAGGTCGTTGTGAATGCTGATGGTCGGATCGTCATCTATTTGGGCGATGATGAGCGCGGCGAGCATCTTTATCGTTACGTATCGAACGGCTTTTATGCTGAAGGTGGGGACACTGATGATCTGATGGAGAACGGAACGCTTTACGCGGCCAAATTTGATGCCGATGGTACAGGCCGATGGTTGGCGCTAACACCGGACACCACAGGTATGGGAGAAGCCGAAATATGCATTCACACGCGTCAAGCCGCATCTAAAGTTGGTGCCACTACGATGGATCGTCCAGAATGGGTAGCTGCTAATCCACTGAAGGCCGAAATCTACTGTGCACTTACCAACAATTCTAAGCGTGGCATTGCGCCCAATGCTGGCGGTTATGAAACACCCGTTGGTGGTCCTAACCCGCGTGAAGCCAATAAATATGGCCAGATCGTTCGCTGGTGGCCGTCAGACGGTGATCATACGGCTGCGACCTTCACTTGGGATCTATTTGTGATGGCCGGCAACCCAACCGTTCATGCGGATGCCAATGGCGGATCCCGGAATGTGAACGAAGGTAATATGTTCAATTCTCCAGATGGTATTTCATTCGATAATAAGGGTCTTCTGTGGATCCAGACGGATGGCAATTACTCGAATGAAAAGGACTTCGCGGGCCAAGGTAACAATCAGATGTTGATTGGTGATCCGTCCACTGGCGAAATCCGTCGCTTCTTGGTTGGCCCAAAGGAAGCAGAGATAACCGGTATTGCTTGGTCAGCAGACCGCAGGACTGTGTTTGTTGGCGTTCAACATCCGGGCGAGCGCGGCGACTCGCATTGGCCCGATGGCGGGGACAGCACGCCACGCTCTGCGATCGTCGCAGTTCGTCGTGATGATGGCGCTGCTCTGGGTTAAATATTTCGGATAAACAATATTGGAGGCGGTGCATCAATTCGGTGCATCGCCTCGATATTTTTCAGCTCATAAGTCTCAGTTTTTGACAGATTCCGACATTCTTACGCCCGGTGCCCACTAGGTCAGCTTTGCGAAAGCTCTAGCTCCTAGCGTGCGTCAACAGCGGACAGTAAATGGTAGGGGAATCGATTGCTTGTCAGTGAGCTTTTAGCAAAAAGACCGAAACGTGAAGTCATCAGCACAGGCGTTGATTCCAATGTCCTAGAAGTCGCTCGAAATCTACGTGCAAACCAAATCAGCGCGATCCTGATTTGTGATGAACACAAGAACGTAAAGGGCTTGATTTCTGAGCGCGATCTCGTTCAAGCAATTGTGAACTACCCCTCCGAAGTTGCTAGGATTCCTGTCCAAGAAATTATGACAACCAAGCTTATCAGTTGTCGTCCCCAGGACAGCATTCTTGAAACGCTTGATATTATGAACAAGCACCATATTAGGCATATGTTGGTTTTGGACGATGGAAAACCAACCGCGATGTTGAGTATTCGCGAGTTTGATTATGCTCTTAAGTCTCTGCAGAAAGATGCACATACCGATGAGCTGACTGGACTCAATAATCGCCGATATTTCTCTGAACTCTTTGAGAAGGAATTTGAGCGATATAAGCGATTTGGGGCACCACTGTCGGTTGCTATGCTTGACATCGACAAGTTCAAATCGATCAACGATAAGTATGGTCACCAAGGCGGTGACCAAGTGCTAGCATCGCTGGCAAAGCTTCTTTTGGGTGAGTTACGCGCCTATGACGTCGTGGGTCGGCTTGGTGGCGAAGAGTTCGCCATTATTTTCCCAAATACCTCCATTCACGATGCACGCCTTGCCTGCTATCGCTTAATGTCGGCTATTCGCGGTTATGTTGTTGCAACCGATCAAGGGCCCGTCACTTTTACCGCTAGTCTTGGTCTTATATGTGCGACACCTCAGGCGAAAAGCAGCAGCAGTTTGCTCCATCACGCTGACAAATTGCTCTATGAAGCAAAAGCTACGGGCCGAAACCGCCTTGTGATTGATGCAGACCAGCTGGCAAATAGCATGCCAGTGAAAAAAGAAGCCTGATTTACAGGCTTCTATAAGTGCACTATTTGAAGATTAAGATCTTACGACATAGACCGAGGTCTTGGCGTGGCGCACAATCCGTGCAGCATTGGGGCCAAGCAGATATTCAGCCAGATCTGGCTTATGCGCGCCAACGACAATAACTGACGATTTTGCTTCTTGTGCAGCGTTCAGAACTTCCTGATAGGTTTTACCGAACACAACGATATGGCGAACCGCAGCATTGGCATCGGCACCCAAAGCATCGGTTACTTGCTCATTCAATTGCTCTTTGGCTTCTTCAATCATCTTGTCATGATGGCCTTCATCAAAGAATGTGCCGACCATACTCATACCAAAGTCCGGAACAACCGTAATGACGTCAAGCTGAGCATCGTCCAAACTTGCTAGGCGCGCTGCTTGTTGAAGCACGATTTTGTCTTCACCCGGATTGCTGACATCAATTGCGCATAGAACTGATTTTATCATGCTGCTTCTCCTTCTTTGGGAGCTCTTCTGCGTTGCCACAATCCAACCAAAACAAGCAGAACAAGCGTTGGAATGAACACAAGCTCTTTTGGCAATTGTGATGACGGTGCCTGGATGCTTTGGATGACAACCGGATCATCGGCATAGAAGTCAAACGAACTCAGGCTTTGACCGAACGGTGAGTCAAATGATGGCTCATCCATTTTGACCACATCTCCTTCTTCGATCAGAAGGAAGCCGGTTGCAGCCAAGCGCTCCTCACCAGAACCTTCGGTCTCGATGGGGACGACCAAAGTGGTCTCTTTGTTCTCACCCGTGTCAAAATCAGGGCCGGCAATAACCAGTCTGAGTTCCTTTCCAACCTCAGCACTCGCAAGTGCATCGGTGAATGCAGCAGGTTCTACCGCTGCAAATGGTGGCTGAATTCGGTTCATCACGAAGTCGGGGCGGAAGAGGACGAACGCTATCAAAATCAGCAATACGCTCTCGTAGATCCGGCTTTTGGTGACAAACCAACCCATTGTGCCAGCGGTGAACACCAAAATGGCTATCGACGATATTATGAAGACGAGAATACCTTGCGTTAAACTCACATCAATGAGCAGCAGATCCGTGTTGAAAATGAACACGAATGGCAGCGCAATTGTTCTGAGCGAGTAGAAGAACGCTGCAAAGCCGGTTTTGATTGCATCGCCACCTGACACCGCTGCAGCCGCGAAACTCGCTAACCCCACTGGTGGCGTCACATCGGCCATAATGCCGAAGTAGAATACAAACAAGTGAACAGCAATCAATGGAACGATGAGGCCAGACTGTGCGCCCAGCTCAACAACCACGCCGGCCATCAATGACGATACAACAATATAGTTCGCAGTTGTTGGTAGACCCATGCCCAGCACGAGGCTGAGTAGTCCCACCATCACGAGCATCATGATCAAATTGCCGCCTGATAGGAACTCAACGAGATCGGCCATAACCTGACCGACACCTGTGAGTGTTACTGTGCCCACGATGACGCCGGCAGTGGCGGTCGCCAAACCGATACCAATCATGTTGCGTGCGCCATCAATCAAGCCTTGAATGAGATCAACAAGTCCATCGCGGAATGCATTGGCGGTATTATTCTCTCCACGGAAGATCGATTTCAGTGGGCGCTGTGTGAGCAAGATAACGAAGAGCAGCGCTGTGGCCCAGAAAGCTGAAAGGCCAGGCGATTTCTGTTCAATCATCAAGAAATAGACCAGCACGATGATTGGGAGCAGGTAATATAGTCCTGACTGATAGATTTCACCAACAACTGGAAGTTCGACTTTTTCTGCGTTTGGATCATCTGGCTCAAGATCTGGTGTTTTAGCTGCCAGCCAAAGCAAAACGATATAGGCGACGATGACGAGTGCCGCCAAAATTAACTCAGATCCTGCCGGGAACAGGGATACAACCCAACCAACAGGATATTGAACCCCATAGCAAATGCCTGCAAAACCGGCGAAAAACAGTGCCATGCCACCGACGGTGCGGCCCATTGAAACGACGCGATTGCCAAGTGTTGGCATATTGGTTTTCACCGCTTCCAAATGCACGATGTAAACCAACGCGATGTATGAAATTGCGGCAGGCAAGAATGCGTGGGTGATAACTTCCACATAGGAAATGCCCACATATTCAACCATGAGAAAAGCAGCAGCGCCCATAACCGGCGGCATGATCTGTCCATTTACAGAACTGGCAACTTCAACCGCGCCAGCTTTCTCGGAGGTAAATCCAACGCGCTTCATGAGCGGAATTGTGAATGTACCGGTTGTCACAACATTGGCGATTGATGATCCAGAGATAAGACCAGTCGCCGCTGAACCAACAACGGCGGCTTTAGCCGGACCACCTTTGAGGTGACCAAGTGCGCCAAACGCCATCTTGATGAAGTAGTTGCCTGCGCCGGCTTTATCGAGCAGCGCGCCAAACAAAACAAATAGAAAAACGAATTTAGTGGAAACACCGAGCGCAATTCCAAAAACGCCTTCTGATGTGATCCACATATGGCTCATCGCTTTTTGCAGTGATGCGCCTTTCCAGCGAATAACATCCGGCACCCATTCGGATGAACCAAAAAACACATAGCCGAGGAAGATCGTCGCGATGATAGCCATTGCTGGACCGAGCGCGCGGCGTGCGGCTTCAAACAATAAGATCAGGCCTGCAAGGGCAAACCACTTATCAGTGTTGTCGGCAAGGCCGCCGGCATCAACGATCTTTTGGTAAAAAATGAACCCGTATAGCGCAATAAATGTTCCGACAATTGCCATCACCCAATCTTGGATCGGAATGTAATGACGCGGACTAGTTTTTAACGCTGGGTAGGCCATGAAAGCCAAGAAAATGGCAAAACCTAAGTGGAGCTGGCGTGAGTTATTGATGATATCGCCAGGCAAAATATAGTTTGCAAGGGGTGAGGCGAGGATGACTTGGAACACCGACCAGACAATTGCAACGACGGCAATAAAGGTGCCGACTGAACCGCTTGGAGCTCGGGCACCAGAGTCGGAAGAGGCAACCAGTTCCTGGAGTTCTTCCTCGCTTAGTGCGCGGCCTTCGTTCTTATTGTCGCTCATTGTGCATTCCCCTCACGTCACGCTCAACCCGATGTTCTTCAGACTATCAATGTAAAAAAAGGGGGCATCAAGCCCCCTTTTTTAATTTTGTTATTCAATCAAGCCTGCTTCTTTGTAGTACTTCATTGCGCCGTCGTGGAGCGGTGCAGAAAGACCGGCAGTTGCCATGTCGGCTGGCTGAAGATTTGCAAATGCAGGGTGCAGTTTGCGGAAGTCTTCGATGTTTTCCATCACAGATTTCACGACTGTGTAAACAGCATCTTCCGAAACAGAAGCTGAGGTAACGAAAGTTGCGCCAACACCGAATGTCATCGTGTCACCGTCGTTGCCGCGGTACATGCCGCC
>JBCDFK010000058.1:0-8695 GCA_039178065.1 Pseudomonadota bacterium
GCAACGGCCAAAACGGCGGCGAGCGGAATGAGCGAAGTTCGATCCAAAACATGCGATTGGATTGCCTCATCCAGCGATGCATAATCTGCAGCTTTAATTGTCGGAAATGTTTTGGGTTCCGCAAAAGCATCAACCACAATGGCGAATCGCGCATTGGTTCCACCAATGTCTGCAATCAAAATAGGGAACGGCAAAGCATTGAAAGCCGCGCTATTATCACTGGTCATTTTTATTTCCATCTGATCTGGTGGCAAAATCAATCAGCATGATTTCAGCTGTTGAGCGATTAAGAGCCATAGGAATATCGTAAACGATGGCAAGGCGCATCAAGGCCTTCACATCGACATCGTGTGGCATGGGTGTTAGCGGGTCTACAAAGAAGATCAAGCCATCAACCGTATTTTCTGCAATCAAACCGCCAATTTGTTGGTCGCCACCTAGCGGACCACTTTTAAGCGGTGTCATATCTAACTCTGGATGAGCGTCCACGATCTTGCCGCCCGTCGTACCGGTGGCAAAGAGCTTGCAACGATGAAAGTGCTTCTGATGACGGCCAACAAATGCGACAAGGTCATCCTTTTTTTGGTCATGCGCAATCAGCGCCAGCGTAGGGTGCTCTAGGTTTACAAAGTCAGACATTCTTCAAGCCAATTAAATCGTTTGAATTGCTATAAATGAATATGCACGCGCTTAAAAGTGACAATTTTCTTTCAATGAGAATTATAACGGCCGATTTCCAGGGACAGGCCATTTGAAGCTACCGCGCGTCGCTTTTGCACCCGGCGCAGTTGAGGGGCGAGCGGAGGCAAATGCAGCGGTCTGATCGTAATTCGCGTCCAACGTTACAAGCTGTTCGTTGGCCGGTTGCTGAGCGGCCAAGACACCAGTGCAAGCCTTTGGTAAGTCGCGCAATGTTACGACCTTTTTCTTTGCGGGCTTGGCACCTGGCTTTGGTTTCTTGGGTGTCCAGGGCTCTGATGTAAACCACCAAGCGAGCGGGGCATCGCACCCAGAACCAGCAGGTACCGGATCTTGTGCGCGACAATTGGGTGAGCCTGTAGGGCACTTCATGCGAATGTGAAAGTGATAGTGATGCCCATAGTACGGTCGAACTTTACCGAGCCAGGTAGCATTGGCTGCGTTAACTCCATAGGTTTCGCACATGGCCTTTTTGATACCTGGATGAACAAATAGACGCTCCACCTGCCCGAAACTAGCCGCGCGCGCGATCAGTTTGGCATGGGCAGGCGTCCATATTTTCGGATCAACAAAAAGCGTGTTTTTCTTCAGAACTGAAATCGCGCTTGTATTGCGCCGTTCGGCTTTCGACAAACGCCTGTTGGGCATTTTAGTCAGCCAAATATCAGCATCCAACCCTACTTGGTGTGAGGCGTGACCTGATAGCATTGGACCGCCCCGCGGTTGGGAAATATCGCCCACCAGCAACCCTGGCCAACCATCTGCAACAGCCTCTCGCGATAGTTTTTGCACCAACGCAATCAGATCTGGATGCCCCCACCGGCGATTACGCTCCAACCGCATTGCTTGCCATGTTGGACCATCTGTAGGCATCGCAACAGCACCGGTTACGCACCCTTTAGAATAAAATCCATGCACTTGCGCCGCACCGAGCGATGGCAGCGCTGTTTTCCCAAACAGCTCCTTGGCTGCCTGAGCCTGTGCACTATTGATCGGAGCGATGGCCATAAGGCCTGCCACAAAAAGGCCGGCCAGTCTAATAACGGTTTTTGTACCAGAGTATTGAATGGTTTCGCCTGCCATATTGATGGCTCCTGATTGCCAGCAAATCACTTAACGTAAGGCTATCGCGAAAGCTGATTTACACAAATTGCACAAATGACACAGTGGCGCTCTATTTTACGACCTGGTAAAGCACCAGTGGTTGGCCCTTCGTTTCAGGTATCATTCGCAAATAGGCGGGAATGTTCTGGTTATGTAGGGCTGCCTGCAGTCCTTGCGGTTCGGCACGCTTAAAGTCTCGGGCATCAACTGAGTTGACACAATCGGCTATGATTGTGACGCCCGCATTTCGCAAAATGTTTTCCGCATCATTTGGGAGTGCCAACAACGCCTCGATCATCACGAGATTTCCCTCAGTGTTGCGATGATAGGGCCCCGCCAATGCGCGATGTTGGGTATAGTTCAATATGCTGGCACCAATGTCAGTTGCGCCTAGCACAACACCTTTTGGCTGCTCGGCAAGAATGTCGTAGACATCTTCGGTATAGCAATAATCGCGTGGCGACGCTGATGCTGCTTGCTCCTGCAATGTCGGCGTATCGGAAAATATTTTTGCCGCATTGGCACCCAGCACCCACCAAAACATATTGAATGAGACAATTCCCACACTCGCCATTTTGAGCAATGCGCCCAGCGATTCCGTTCGCTGATATCGTGCGCGCAAATCTGTGACTACAAAAGCCAGCGGCAATATCGCAAAGGAAGCCGCAAACATGGATCCGCGTTGCTGCCAAGCGGTTACACAAGTGGCGGCGATCAACATACCGGTACACAGAGTGGCAAAGCTGCGCACCGATCCCGCGTTTGAGATGGACAAATATATTGAAGCCATCAATCCAACTATTGCCATGCCAAACATGCCGAAAAGCGCATAAGGATCGCTCGTCCAAAGATCCGCAATAGAACGGGTTTCAACAACACCCTCTAACCAAAACTCAATCAATTTAGGGTCTAGCGATGATAGCGGATTAGAAAGGCACTGCGGAAATGCAATGACAAGAATAGCCACAGCTAAAATAGCAATAGCTGCCAAGCCCAGCAGGCGCGCATTAAACGAACGCGCAAAGCGCGACGCAACGGCCAAGCCAAGGCCACCTGCGCAACTCATACCCAAATGAAATATTGAATAGGCGTCGCAATACTCAGCCAAAAATGCCGCCGGATCTACAGTCAAAACCATAACCACAACTGAAGTGACGGCAAATGCGAGCCCGAATGCCTGCACGGACTTGGCGCTGACTGCGCCAATGAGAAATGCAAGTGCAACCCAAACACCGGCTAAGGTAACATAGGGCAGTGTTTCCATACCGATGGCGAGCATGAGAATCGCAATAATACCGGCGCCGGTGTAAGCAACCACTTGGTGGTTTACTGACGGTAGCAAAAGCGCGACCAGCCAAACTGATAGAGCAACCTGGATGTTGTGATGATCCAGTGCTCCAGGATTGAAAATGCCAATGGTCATGAAGCAGGTCGCCGCAATAATGGTAGCCGGCGCTCGCATCTCTGGGCGCCCCATCCTATTGCAAGCTACATTTACGCCCAGAAGAGCGATGAATAGCGTTGTCGCTGGCCATGCGAATTTTGCGAAAGTCTCGGCGGTTTCGATATTCCCCGTGAACCAGAATGCCAAACTGTAAAAAGCTAGAATTGGTCCATCAACCAGGCGTGACCAATGCATCAGAGTGCCGCTATCCAATCCCAAGCGATATTGTACCGGATCGAACCAATTTTGCCCTGCTATTAGATCACGCATCGACACCAATCGCATCACATCATCGGCATTCGGAATCCCGTTTTCATTGTAGGTCGCGATGCCAATAGCATAAATGACGATGGTGCCAATCAACGCGGCAATGAGCGCAGCGCTCAGCGAAGTTGCGCCTAAAGATCTGTTTTCGACTGAATTACTCATAAAAATTCCACGCATGGCCCACAATTTTGCGTTTGAGAAACTTAAACTTAACTCAATCAAGAAAGAGTAAAGGCGAACCGGAGTTTCGCTATGACTAGTCGCCGCCGCCAAAATGATTTCATGCCGCAGGGTCAAGACAACCTGTGGGCGATGTATGATATTGCGGTACTGCTGCCGTGCTACAATGAAGGCCAAACAATCGCCGACGTCGTTCGCCGATTTAAGGAAACGTTGCCGCGTGCCACGGTGTATGTTTACGACAATAACTCAACTGATGGTACAGCCATCAAAGCGCGGCTGGCTGGCGCCGTGGTTGTACCAGAACGTAGGCAAGGCAAGGGCCATGTTGTGCGCCGCATGTTCGCCGACATCGAGGCCGATATTTACATCATGGCCGATGGTGATGGCACCTATATGCCCGAAGAAGCACCCGAATTGATCAATACGCTCATCAGCGAACGTTCGGACATGGTGGTCGGAACGCGCGCTGGCGTGAAAGACGATGCAGGCCGGGCCGGGCATGCTTTTGGCAATTATCTGTTCAATAAAATCTACCAGCAAATATTCGGCAATGATTTTTCCGATATTCTGTCTGGATACCGTGCTTTCACACGCCGCTATGTGAAGAGTTTTCCAGCTGTTTCAGGTGGATTTGAAATTGAGACAGAAATGTCGGTTCATGCTGGTGAATTGAAGCTTCCAATTTCGGAAATCGAACTTGAGTATGGACGCAGGCCAGCGGGTTCAGATTCCAAATTATCGACCTTCAAAGACGG
The DNA here is from genome assembly GCA_039178065.1 of Pseudomonadota bacterium. Taxonomy (GTDB): domain Bacteria; phylum Pseudomonadota; class Alphaproteobacteria; order Rhizobiales; family Rhizobiaceae; genus Ahrensia. The sequence goes on from JBCDFK010000058.1 coordinate 4,453, forward strand.
CGCGAAAATTCTATTCATGTTTGCTCGTCTCATGAAATCGACGCAGCCATTGAGATTCTTCGGTTTGATTGCGGCTTTTTTGTTCGGATCGAGCCTGATTTTCATGACAGTGCCGTTCTATGAATTTTTCACAACCGGTCTCGTCACCAGAATGCCAACTTGGGTGGGCGCTATTGGGCTGTTATTGCTCGCCACGCTCTCGCTTGTTGCCGGTCTGGTACTTAGTTCGGTCGCTGCGGGTCGCGCCGAGCATAAACGGATGGTCTATCTCAACCAGCCACCACATAGAGGCGAACAGCGTCCTCATCGCGCAAACGCCAATGGACGGAAGTCTGGTGCACGCAAAAAGGTGGAAGCGCCAACGCTACAACCGAGTGCTAAAGCAATGGCAAAAACGGCCGCGCAGAAAAATTAGGCCATGTCTGCTGATGAATGAGCCAAAGTCTGATGCAAAAACACTATTTGGTAAGCTAGTTTCGTTCGCTTTTGCGGGTGGTACTGGGATGGTGGTTGATCTCGGCGTCTTGCGTTTATTGATTGAACTTGGCGCAACGCCTTTTTTGGCGAGAATTCCGGCTATTGCACTGGCAATGGCAACCACATGGCTCATCAACCGCAATTTTACATTTGGCGCTTCAGGCCGGTCCGTGCGCTCAGAAGGTTCACGCTATGCGACAGTCGCCATTATCGGCGCGTTTCTCAATTACGCAATTTATTCAGGAATTTTGATTGTAACGCCTGACGGGTTCCTACCTGAATTAGCTACCATCATAGCGGTGGGCATTGTTACAATTTTTTCCTATCTGGGTTATTCACGGTTTGTATTCGGGGACAATGGCAAAAACTGATCACATAGTTTTACAGTTCTGTAATATGTTGATATATAACGCTATTTTGCCTCACATATCACCAAATAGCCATTCTTCAAACACTTTCTCCTCGCGGTAAAGCCTTAATCAGATCTTAGCGGAGTTGCTCAAATGCAACCGCCGAACTTCGGCTAATTTCCACTAAGATTTGAGATATTATGCCCATGAGGGGAATAAAACGCACGATAATCTGCGCCGCTCTGATGCCAACTTTGATGGTAATTTCATCATTGTCAGCAAATGCCCGCGCGCTACAATTCGAACCGCTGAGCTTGATGCAAGCGAGCCAGCTCATTGACCTTGGCTCGCTCAACAAATTCCGCAAAAACAAAGCGTCACTCAGTTCACCGATGCAAGAGCTCGAAATAAGCTGCTTTGCTACTGGCCTCTACCACGAAGCACGTGGCGAAAGCCGGGAAGGGCAGCTTGCGGTCGCACAAGTCATTTTGAATAGGATGAAGAGCGCGGCCTATCCCGATACGGCCTGTGGCGTCATTTATCAAAATGCGCACATTCAAAATCGATGTCAGTTTTCCTTCGCCTGCGACCTTCGCTCAGACGGCGCCAAAAATACTGAAATCTATGCATCGCTCAAGAAGCTAGCCGAACGCACCTTAGTGCTTGGTTACGCGCCATTTCCAGCAGAATCGCCAGCGAAAAACCGACAGGCAAATCTGCAAGAAATCACGCACTATCATACCACTGCGGTATCACCGGCTTGGGGTCAGAAAATCGAAAAGATCGCCACGATCGGCGCGCATATTTTCTATCGTTCAGAGCGTGTGGCCAAATCGCTTTAGCCACTAACTCCTCAGCACGCCGCCCGTCGCTTTTTCAACATTGGCCACAATTTTTCCGCGCAAGGCTTCCAAATCTTCATCTGTCAAAGTGCGGTCCGTTGGTTGTATAGCAACCTCTAACGCAATGGACTTCTTACCTTCACCAAGCGACGGACCCTCAAACAAATCAAATACTTTGACATTGCTGATGAGCTGTTTGTCAGCGCCTGAAGCTGCACGCAAGACAGATGCCGCCGTCACCGCGCTATCGACCACAAAGGCAAAGTCACGCTCCAGCATTTGGAATTGCGACATGTTAAGCGCAGGCTTGGTTTTGGTTGCTTTCTTCTTAGGTTCGGGCAGGGCGTCGACATGGATTTCGAAACCGCAAATCGGGCCTTTCACATCGAGTAATTCCAACGTGTTAGGGTGAAATTCTCCGAAGTGGCCAAGCACGACTTTAGGACCGAGCTTGATAACACCAGAGCGACCGGGATGATAATAATCCGGTGCTTCAGCCGCGATCTGAAGGTTAGCCGTTGCCAATCCACACGCTTCCAAAACCGCAAATGCATCAGCTTTTGCATCGAACACAGTCACGCCATCGGCGTTGCCTGCCCAATCGCGGCCAGAACCCGTTAGTGATGCAGTGCCGCGACGAACACCGGATGCAACGCGGCGTTGGCCTTCCGGCGTATCATTTTCATAAATGCCAGACACTTCGAATATCGCCACATCGCCGATGCCGCGATCTGAGTTGCGGCCCGCCGCTGCGATTAGTCCCGGCAATAAGCTCGGACGCATATCGCTCATATCTGCGGCAATCGGATTTGACAGTTTGAGACGATCGCTACCACCGCCAAATGCGCGCGCGTGGCCTTCAGAAATAAATGACCAATTGACCGCTTCCAGCATACCGCGCGACGCGAGCGCTCGTTTTGCCTGACGCGTGCGTTTTTGCAAAGTCGTCAATATGCGCGTGCCAACGCCATCGATGCGCGGCAAGGGTTGCGGCTCAATATTGTTGACGCCGTAGACCCGCATCACTTCTTCAACCAGATCCGCTTTGCCATCAATGTCCGGACGCCATGACGGCACCGATACAGTGGCCGTATCGCCCTGCGATTGAACAGCAAAGCCAAGCTTCGTCAAAATTTCTGTCGATTGCGCTGCATCAACGTCGATGCCTACAAGTCGTTTAAATTCGGAATATGGGAAGTTGACAGTGCGCGCAGTATAGCCGCCATAACCAACCACTTGAGTTTGACCGGGCGTTCCGCCGCAGAAATCGAGCACCCATTTTGTCGCCAATTCCAAACCATCGACCATAAATTCTGGATCGACGCCGCGTTCAAAGCGATAACGCGCATCAGTGATAACGCCCAGCGAACGCCCCGTTTTGGCGATGTTGATATCATTCCAAAGCGCAGATTCGATGAGTACATCAGTGGTGTTTTCATCACAGCCCGATGCTTCACCGCCCATGACACCGGCAATGGATTCAGGTCCATTGTCGTCTGCGATGATACAATTATCGGGCCCAAGCGCATATTCCTTGGCATCAAGACCGACAATTTTTTCGCCATCATTTGCGCGACGGACCACTAGATCGCCTGCAACTTTTGCAGCATCGAAAACATGCAACGGCCGGCCGCGATCGAATGTCATATAATTGGTGATGTCGACCAACGCATTGATTGGGCGCAGGCCGATAGCGATTAGGCGCTGTTGCATCCACTGCGGTGAGGGCCCGTTTTTAACGCCTTTCACAAGACGCAACGCGAAGCCAGGACATAAATCTGCGTCTTCGATTTTCACCGATACGGGGCATGCTTCATCACAGGCCACCGCTTCGATTGCTGGCGACTTAAGCGTTCCCATGCCGGAAGCTGCAAGATCGCGCGCAATGCCCGAAACGCCCGTGCAATCAGGGCGGTTTGGCGTAAGACCAATATCAATGACCGGATCATCAAGCTTGGCATAGGCCGCGAAGCTTGTGCCGACCGGCGCATCTTCTGGCAGCTCAATAATACCGTCATGGCTATCAGACATTTCAAGCTCACGCTCCGAGCACATCATGCCGAAGCTCTCTTGTCCGCGAATATTGCCAACAGCCAATGTTGTATCGATGCCTGGCACATAGGTGCCCGGACCAGCGAAACAGCCGATCATGCCCGCTTTAGCATTGGGCGCACCGCATACCACTTGGATCGGTTTTCCATCGCCTTTGTCGACCGTCAGCACCCGCAATTTATCAGCATCGGGATGTTTTTCTGCGGTCAAAACCTTGGCGATCGTAAAAGGCTCAAATTGCGCTTTGTCATCCACTTCTTCGACCTCAAGGCCAAGCGAAGTGAGACGCTCGACAATTTCATCGAGCGATGCATCTGTGTCCAAATGATCTTTGAGCCAAGAGAGCGTGAATTTCATCGTCTTGCTGCTTTCGTCTTTGTAGCTTGTGTTTTGGTCGTCTTGGTTTTGGACGCAACTTTTGGCGTCGCTGCTTTTTTCTTCGTTGCCGCTTTTGCCTTGCCGCGTTTGGCAAGTTGGTCGAATATCACAAAACCAAATTGCGCTGCATCTTCTTCAGGTGGC
>JBCDFK010000059.1:0-8644 GCA_039178065.1 Pseudomonadota bacterium
CCAGGTTAATCAGCATTTGATCATTGGGATAAAAGCGATGGAGAAATTGTCTCAAATGCCGAGCGAGAGGCTTCATTCCCGAAAGCTTAGAAGCTTCAACGAAACGGCATTTCAGTAAGACGATTGATTGGTTCGGGCGATTTGATCTTAGATGATTAAATCGCGGGACCGGGCTTCATCTTGCTACCATCGGTAAATCGCGCAAACCGAAAACGCTCAGTATTGTGCCCTGTCGGTTTACCAGCGGCAATCTTTGCAATTATTTTGCCGAAACCGGGACCAATGCCAAACCCGTGCCCACTCATGCCAGTACCCAAGATGACGCCTTTGATTTGAGGAACTCGATCAACAATGGGTACAATGTCTGGCATTGCATCAATCATGCCCGCCCAGCTATGTGTCAGTTTGGGTGGTCCCAATTGTGGAAAACGCGCTGCGAACGCATTTTTCAGTTCCTCGTTTCTCGAAGTGTCTGGTTTCGGCGCGAGTACGCGCATTTTCTCAAATGGACTTTCTTCATCTTCGTTCCAACGACGCCGGGTCAGCCAATGGTCCGGGAAGCCCTTAGGCGCGTTTATTCGTAGTTTTGTATCACGCCAGTGGGTAGAGGCGGCTGGCAACCAATTGTGAAGATGACGGAACGAATCTGGCCCAACGAATAAATCATGCGTACTGCTAATTGATATCGTGTAGCGGCCATCAGCACGACGCCTAAACGCAAGAGTTTCATCTGCTGCATTGCCACCAAATATCTCGGGCATTTCAGCTGTTGCATTCACTGACGAGCGCACGCTCAGTTGCGGGATCGAAACGGCATGGCGTTGTAAAAAAAGCGATGACCAAGCGCCCGCTGCAAGCACGACCTGCGAACACTTGATAGTACCGTTTTCGGTTATGACGCCTTGAAGTTCACCATTGGTGATTTCCAGAGCACGCGCAGCGCAATTTTCTATAATTGCTGTACCCTTTTCCTGCGCAAGCTCACATAGCGCAGGTACTGCCTGCCATGGTTCAGCGCGACCATCGCTTGGCGTGTAGGTTGCGCCGATCCATTTGTGTGCCCCCTCGCCCTGTTGAATTCGTTCCCCCACTTGCGCGGCAGACAGGACGCGCGTGTCCAACTGATGCGCCTTGGCCACGTCGAGCCAAGCCATTCGTTTTTCCATTCGTTCTTGCGAGCTTGACAAATACATGACACCGCCACGCCTGAAACCAGTTTTGCCTTTGGTAGCGACATCCAACTCTCCCCAAAGTCGGTTGGCTTCCATCATGATTGGTAGTTCATCGGGATCACGACCATGTTGGCGCACCCATCCCCAGTTTCGCGAGGATTGCTCACATGCAATGCGCCCCTTTTCAATGAGCGCTACCGAAAACCCTTCATCCGCGAGAAAAAGTGCAGATGACACACCAACCACTCCGCCACCCACAATTACGATATCAACTTCATTGGGCAGCTTATCCGCAAACCGAATAGGTGTTTGCAGATCAACCGGTCCGTCTTGGATCTGAAGTTTCACTCAAAAGTCCTTTAACGGCACCACAGCATAGCTCTACATGTTGGGATAAACGGGTCCCTCGCCACCCTGCGGCACAGTCCAGTTGATGTTTTGATTGGGGTCTTTGATATCGCAGGTTTTGCAGTGCACGCAGTTCTGCGCATTGATTTGAAAACGCACATCGTCCGATGCTTTGTAGTCATGCGGTGCAGTAATCGTATTGCCTGCCGCATCCACCCATTCATAAACTCCTGCTGGGCAGTACCTGTAAGAAAGACCTGCAAAATCAGCATATTCTGACGATTTCTGCAGATCTTGATTCTGCACCTTCAAATGGACAGGCTGATTTTCTTCATGGTTTGTGCTGGATAGAAATACCGATGACAAACGATCAAAAGAAATCACGCCATCAGGCTTTGGATATGCAATTGGCTTGTGTTTTGTAGCTGGTTCCAACGAAGCAGCATCAGTTTTTCCGTGGCTCATTGTTCCTAGCGGTGACCAACCACCGGTCAGTTGATTGATCCACATATCGATGCCGCCAATACCAACGCCAAGCGCCGTACCGAAGCGCGACCACAGCGGTTTTACATTGCGCACTTTTTTCAAGTCGCTACCGATTTCACTGCCGCGCCATGCATCTTCATAGGACTGCAATGAAGCGTCATTGCTTTTGCCTGCAGCGAGCGCTTCAACAGTGGCTTCAGCAGCAAGCATGCCCGATAGAATTGCGTTGTGAGATCCCTTGATGCGCGGCACATTGACGAAACCAGCGGAGCAACCAATCAGTGCGCCACCTGGAAACGAAACCTTAGGTACGGATTGCCAACCACCCTCGGTGATTGCACGCGCGCCATAAGATATGCGTTTGCCGCCCTCAAATGTATCAGCAATTCTTGGATGCGTTTTGAAACGCTGGAATTCCTCAAATGGCGATAGATAGGGATTCTTGTAGTTGAGATGAAGAACAAAGCCCACTGCAACTTGATTGTCTTCTAGATGATACAAAAACGATCCGCCGCCGGTTTTCATATCAAGCGGCCAACCAAATGAGTGCTGAACCAAACCTGGTTTGTGTTTGGATGGATCAACCTGCCAGAGTTCTTTAATGCCGATGCCAAACTTTCCTGGCTCACAATCCCTGTCGAGTTCAAACTTCTCGATCAACTGCTTGGCAGTAGAACCTCGTACTCCTTCGGCAATCAGCACATATTTGCCATGTAACTCCATGCCGCGCGCGAACATTGGTCCTGCCGTGCCATCGCGTTCAACGCCCATATCGCCGGTCGCAACACCTTTCATTGCGCCATTTTCATCGTAGATAATTTCTGCAGCGGCAAAGCCTGGGTAGACTTCGACGCCCAATGCTTCTGCACGCGCACCCAACCAGCGTGCCACATTGCCAAGCGATGCAATGTAATTGCCGTGATTATTCATCAATGGCGGCATTACGAAATTCGGCAAACGAATAGAACCTGCCGGCCCCAAGAAGAGAAACTGATCGTCCGTGACGGGTGTCTTTAAGGGATGCTCGCTGTCGTCGCGCCAATCAGGGATCAATTTATCCAATCCAATAGGATCAACAACAGCGCCCGAAAGTATATGCGCGCCGACTTCGGCACCTTTCTCAAGAACAACAACCGATAGATTTTCATCAAGCTGTTTGAGCTTTATTGCAGCGGCCAAGCCTGCTGGCCCCGCACCCACAATCACCACGTCAAATTCCATGCTCTCGCGTGGTTCATTCATTGGGTTGTCGCTCATTGGAATTCTCCCGAAATATAAGCCTCACTTGGACCTTGCTGTTTAGCGACCTGCGCTTCAAGCATAAACTGCTTGTGGTCCCAAAAATATGATGGTTGTGGTTATGTAATTTTGACGTTTACGTCAATGCGACATTTTATATGCAACACTACAAACCGAGGCTAACATTCCTAGTATTGCGCTGTGATTTAGGCTATCGAACCGAGTTTGGACCTGATGGGCAAAATTAGCCCATCAGGTGCTTTGGTGAGGTTCAAGCAGATTCAATGTCAGGTATGCGCAAAACCTGACCTGGATAGATTTTATCCGGATGTGTTAGCATTGGCCGATTGGCCTCAAATATAGCCGGATATTTTGAACTAGAGCCGTACATTGCCTTAGCGATCTTGGACAAATTGTCGCCGCTAACGACGGTGTGAAAGCGAGGTTCATTAGCCGGTGCGGCCGATGCAATCACAGCGTTGATGTCTGTGTTTTTGTCCAATGACATGCCACTAGTCGGCACGACAACTTTGAGTTCCGATGCTTCAACTTTCGAAACACCCAACGTATTCCCGATAGCAACGACTGCCTTTTCAAAAATAGACTGATCTTCTACAGCACCGCGAATGATCGCTGTGTCACCCTTCATTTCGATTTGTACAGCCTCAGTGCCCAAATCATGCGAATCGAGCTCCTGCTTTAATTCCGCTGCATTTTCCGCATCATCATCGCCGAAACCGAGTTTTTTACCCGCCGATTTTACAAAATCAAAAATACCCATTTCTTACCCCATTTAATTTGTTTCGCTCACTTTCTGAGCTTCTAGATTGACCAAGTCTATATTGGTGCAAACGCCCTTCATTTACAACACAGTCGATGACTTTGCACACTGCGAACGTTGCTGTTCCAACTTTCAAAAAGTGCTTTCTCTCTCGCTTGCACAAAGCTAAGAGAGTGTATGAGAGATCACAGTACTGATATGACCCGTGAAGAGATTGCATCTCTGCTTCTATTTTACCAGGAAAGTGGGCTCGACTTTCCTGTGTCAAACGATGCAATCAATCGTTTTGAAGCTGAAGAAGCAAGGCCTTCAACCAGGCCTCCGCAAGCCAGCGAGAACACGCATAGTGAACAAAAACGCGTCATTGCTTCAGCCGATACCGCCGATACTATCGAAATGGACCCGCGAAAACGTAAGGCCGACGAACCACGACCCATCGCTGAAGCATCTGCTAGTGTGACCTTGCCGAGCGATGAGGTTGTCGCCAACGCAGTCTCTTTGGCCACGGCAGCTCAAGACTTGGACGCGCTTAAAGTAAGTGTGGAAACCTTTGAGGGTTGCAATCTAAAACGTAGCGCTCGATCGACCGTGTTTGAAGGTGGAAAACGCGGTGCCCGGCTGATGTTGATATCGGGATGTCCTTCGCGTGACGATGATGTGTCAGGCACAGCTCTTTCGGGTGCAGATGGAATTTTGCTTGAAAAGATGCTGGCCGCAATCGGTCTGTCGCGCCACGAAGATGTTTATCATGGATTTTGCGTGCCTTGGAGCCCACCGGGAGGGTCAGCACCAACGCCGCTTCATTTAGAGATATGTGCGCCATTTCTTGCGAAGCAAATTCAGCTCGCTGCGCCAGAGATTGTCATTGTGATGGGTAATATAGCTGCAAGACATGTATTCCAATCCAAACAAACTGTTGTTCAATTGCGCGGCAAATGGACCAATTTGCCCAATTTTGGCATTGACGCTATGGCAATGTTGGATCCCGCCATGTTGCGTTCGCAGCCGCGCATGAAACGAGGGGCTTGGTCTGATTTACTGGCGATAAAATCACGGCTTGATTCCAATAAATAATTCATGTCTGAATTGCGACTAGTTTTCTCTCTATTTGTCGCAACAAGGTGATCCGAACTTTGCGAACAGGCGCATAGCTAATTTGGTCTCCACCTCTTTAATTTTGGTCTTGGTGTCATGCTCCGCGAAATTCGACCCGTTGCTGGACTGCTGATTTCGACATTCTTCCTGCTGATAGGCTCCGGTCTAACCGGAATTTTGCTGCCGCTGCGCGCGGGAATTGAAGGTTGGTCACCATCAACAATTGGCTTTATGGGCTCTTTTTACGCCGCCTGCTTCCTAGCAGGTTGCGTTTTGATGCCTCGCTTGGTGCGGCGAGTGGGCCATGTGCGTGTTTATGCGGTTGTCGCCACCTTACTTTCCATTTCACTTATGGGTCATGCTGTCTTCGTGAATGTGCCATCGTGGTTTTTGTTCCGTGGCGTCGCCGGATTTGCGATTGCTGGCGCCTATATGGTTATTGAAAGCTGGCTCAATGAGCGGACCAGCAATGAAACGCGCGGATCTGTTTTTTCAGCCTATATGGTAACCAATACCGTTGGCTTGATGGTTGGGCAGTTTTTGCTGATCACAGCTGATCCAGTGCTGACAACATTGTTTATCTTCGCTGCCATGGCATATGCCGCAGCCGTTATTCCAACCGGCATGACGGCTGCTATCTCGCCTCAACCGCCGGCTGAAGTTAAGATTGATATCCGCAAGCTTTACAATATTTCGCCGGTAGCCACAGTCGGCGCGATGGCTTCTGGCTTCACATTTGGTGCATGGAATTTCCAGGCTCCGGTCTATGGTGCACAATTGGGCCTTTCAACCGGCCAGATTGCGACCATGTTGATTGTCGCCATGATCGGCGGCGTAACCTTGCAATTCCCCTTAGGGCGCACATCTGACCGCATGGATCGCCGCTTAGTCATGTTGGCCTCGACCGGATTCGGCCTCGTGGTGGCGGTAATCTTGGTATTGTTGCAACCAACCGAAGCCATAATATTGTTTACACTGATGTTCCTATTCGGCGGCATATTGATGCCCCTGTATTCTTTGGTTGTGTCGCATGCCAATGATCACGCCGCATCTGGTGAATTTGTGGAAATCTCATCGGGATTGCTAATTGTTTTTGGTGTTGGTTCGATGGTCGGGCCCATCATTGCCGGCTTACTAATGGACATTGTCGGTAGGAATGGACTGTTCTGGACAATGATCATTGGCTATGCAGCGTTTGCAGGATTCACCTCCTACCGCCTAACTCAACGTCAGGCGCTGAGCGAGGAAGAACGCGGCGACTTTGCATACTCACCGATCGGCCGTTCGCAGACGCCGGAAGTTTGGCAATTAGACCCACGTTCTGACGAAGAGTCGGAATAGTTAGAGTTGAGGCTCTAAGTTCAAAGTCCCTGCCCTGGCGATGCTTTTTTGATTGCGGCACGCTTTAATCCAAGTGTGTGCTCTCGATAGATAATGAAAATTCCAGCTGCAACTACAATGGCTGAGCCAATGAGCGTTGCAGATGTCGGCGTCTCGTTGAACAACCAAATGCCCAAAATGAGCGATAATACCACTGATGTGTATTCAAACGGCGCCAATGTACCGGTTTCGGCGTAGCGATAGCTTTGCGTAACGAGAATTTGCCCCAAGCCGCCGAAAAAGCCTGATGAAATGAGGGCAAGCCACTGCCAACCTACCGGTATGTCCCAACCAAATGGCAATGTGGCTAGGCCAAACATGCTTGCAGTCAGCGAAAAGTATAAAACGATCGTCGGTGTTCGCTCAGATCGTATGAGCTTACGCACCAAAATATACGCAAAAGAAGCAACAAAGGCGTGGCCCAAGGTTGCCATGGCGCCTAGCGCTTCTTGATTGCCAAAACCGCCTTGACCACGCAGCAATTCAAGTTTTGGCCAGGAGATAATCATGACCCCTACTAAGCCTACAAGTACAGCGCCCCATCTGTAACGACCTACTGTTTCCCCCAAAATAATGGCACCAAGCGCTACAATCACGAGTGGGCGCGCATATGATAGCGCAATCGCATCGGGCAACGGGATGCGGGTTAAGCCGTAAAAACCCAACCCCATAGCGAACACACCAACAGCACCCCTCATGATGTGGCTGCCAATATGATTTGTTTTGAATATGCCTGCGAACTGACCAGTTGCGATGAGATAAGCGATAATGGGAAACACAGCGCAGAAGGATCTGAAGAATACCAACTGCCCTGGCGGAAATTGGCCTGCAAATTTTATGCAAACAGCCATGCCGGTGAAAGCACAAACGGATCCCACTTTCAGCGCAATGCCCAGCATCGGCTTGTTCTGGGCGTTTTTGGATATATCGGATGTCGACAAGGTTCTGTTCTTTATGGAGTATCTATTAATTATCAGATTAAGGCGATCCGCGCGAGGGTACGGCGCTATATTTCTGGCGACTTACAACATGAAACTACTTGGGCATCTGGACCGGCGCCTGGGTTTGCGCCATATCAGGTGCAAATACGACAATTTCCATAGTTTGAAAGACCCAGCATATGCGTACCCAGTCAGGCCCTGCAATTCGCCTCGAAGACTACAAACCAAGCGATTATTTGATTGACCAGGTCGAGCTGGATTTCAAGTTAGAGCCAGAGGAAACGATTGTAACATCAACACTTCTAATACGCCGGCGTGATGGCGTACCTGCAAATGCGCCTTTAAGACTTCACGGCGACGAGCTAGAATTGATATCATTGAGCATCGATGGCACTAACTCCACCAATCTATGCAAACTCGACAATGAAGGATTAGAAATCGCGGCTGTGCCGAGCAGCTCTACTTTCGCCCTAAATATTGTCACTCGCATCAATCCAACCGGCAACAAAAAGTTGATGGGCCTTTATCGGACTTCCGGCAATTTCTGTACTCAATGCGAAGCGGAAGGGTTTCGCCGCATCACATATTATTTGGATCGCCCCGACGTTCTTTCAGTCTTCACCGTCCGGATTGAAGGCGACAAGAAAGATGTTCCTTTGCTGTTATCAAACGGCAATTGCATAAATTCCGGCGATTTAGATGGCAAACGACACTTTGCAGAGTGGCACGATCCGCACCCTAAACCTGCATATCTGTTCGCATTGTTTGCTGGCTATTTATGCGTCATTTAGGAACAGTTTACAACAATTTCTGGTCGGGAAGTTGCGCTCGAGATCTATGTGGAACACGGCAAAGAGCCACGCGCCGCCTATGCTATGGATGCGCTCATCAGGTCCATGAAATGGGATGAAGACGTGTATGGCTGTGAGTACGACCTCGACGTATTCATGATCGTGGCCGTGTCTGATTTCAACATGGGCGCCATGGAGAATAAAGGGCTCAACATCTTCAACGACAAATATGTGCTGGCTGATCCCGAAACTGCAACTGATTTGGACTATGCAAATATTGAAGCGATTATTGCGCATGAATATTTCCACAACTGGACGGGCAACCGGATCACTTGCCGAGATTGGTTTCAACTTTGCTTAAAAGAAGGGCTCACCGTCTACCGTGACCATACATTTTCCGCAGATATGCGC
>JBCDFK010000060.1:0-8618 GCA_039178065.1 Pseudomonadota bacterium
ATTCGACGGTGGCGGGCATCAACATTCCCGATCTGATTAAAATGGGTTGGACGACAAAGGAACGCATCGACGCAATCGTGCAGCGTACGCGTTCTGGCGGCGGCGAAATTGTTGCGTTGCTTAAAACAGGTTCAGCTTATTATGCGCCCGCCGCCTCTGCGGTTTCGATGGCCGAAGCTTACTTGAAAGATAAGAAACGCGTTCTGCCTTGTGCAGCGCATCTGGATGGCCAATATGGCGTCAAGAATATGTATGTTGGCGTGCCAACAATTATTGGCGCAGGCGGTGTTGAACGGGTTATCGAAATTGGATTGAATAAGTCCGAGCAGAAAATGTTCGATAAATCAGTCGCATCGGTCGCGGGCCTTTGCGAAGACTGTGCAAAGATTGCACCTAATTTGAAGTAGTTTGATGGCGATCCGATTGGTTCGCCATTTTCTTTTGTGTTTTACAAAAACAGGACGTTTTGATGAACATTCATGAATACCAGGCCAAGCGCCTTCTCCACACTTTCGGTGCCCCTATTGCGGGGGGCATTGCGGTGTATTCGGTCGAGCAAGCCGAGGAATGGGCCAAGAAAATGCCCGGACCGCTCTATGTTGTGAAAAGTCAAATCCATGCGGGCGGTCGCGGTAAAGGCCGGTTCAAGGAACTTGGCGATGATGCAGCGGGCGGTGTTCGCTTGGCAAAGTCGGTTGATGAAGTTGTCGCCCATGCCAAAGAGATGCTTGGTAATACGCTCGTTACGAAGCAAACCGGACCAGCGGGTAAACAGGTAAATCGTCTCTATATTGAAGATGGCGCAGACATTGACCGCGAGCTTTATCTTTCAATTCTGATTGATCGTACGGTTGGTCGTCCGGCATTTGTGGTTTCCACAGAGGGCGGCATGGACATTGAGGCGGTTGCTGAAGAAACACCTGAGAAGATTTTCACGCTGCCGATTGACCCAACCAAGGGCTGCACGGATACGGATTCGCGTAAGCTCAACAAAGCGCTGAAGCTGACCAAACAGGCTGCGAAGGATGGAATGGAATTGTTTCCAATCCTATACAAAGCCTTCACCGAAAAAGATATGAGCCTGTTGGAAGTCAATCCACTGATCGTCATGAAAGATGGCACATTGCGGGTTCTTGATGCAAAGGTTTCCTTCGATGGCAATGCCCTCTTCCGTCATGCGGATATCATGGAACTCCGCGATATGACCGAAGAAGATGAGAAAGAGATTGAAGCCTCCAAGCATGATCTGGCTTATGTTGCGCTCGACGGAAATATTGGCTGTATGGTCAATGGCGCCGGCCTGGCAATGGCAACTATGGACATCATCAAGCAATACGGTGAAGAGCCGGCTAACTTCCTTGATGTGGGCGGTGGCGCAACGACAGAAAAAGTAACCGCTGCGTTCAAAATTATTACTGCTGATCCAAAGGTCAAAGGTATTCTAGTCAATATTTTTGGCGGCATCATGAAGTGCGATGTTATTGCGCAAGGCGTGGTGCAGGCGGTCAAAGATGTCGGTCTTAAGGTACCGCTGGTTGTACGTCTTGAAGGTACAAATGTTGAAGCGGGCAAAAAGATCATCAATGATTCTGATGTTGATGTAATCGCGGCGGATGACCTTGATGATGCGGCACAGAAAATCGTGAAAGCGGTCAAAGGTTGATGGCGGGTCCCATGCAGCATCGTTCTCTTAGGCGCTTGGCCATCGGAGCGCTGGTTTTGGCCGCCGCGCCCGCTTTTGCCCAAACCAGTACACAGGCAGAAAGAGCGGATGCGGATGAAATTACCACCGTGTCTGCCTTCAACCAAATTTGCTACGCGCGGGTTCCTAATGTTCAGGCAATTGGCGATATGGCGACTGAGTTTGCCTGGCATCACATGGATGAAGACGAACTTAAAGCCTTTGAAACGGGCGGGCAGCTCGATTTTCTAAAGGGATGGGACGCCAAAATCGGCGAACGCGTTTATCGCGTTGCGGTGAGCCAGGGCCCCGTTACCAAAAGCCAGCTTGAGACCTTCCCTGACTTTGTAGACGGCCTGACAACCAGCTGTTCATTTATTCTGGACGGTTTGGATTTACCCGGTGTCGTGGCTGCTGACATGCAGACTTTGGCTGGCAAGGATCCAGTCTCCAAAGATGTGCCGGAAGACGATCTTAAGACCACCCTTTGGGCAGGCGGCAATGACGATGTGAAGGTTTTTCTGGTCTCAAAGTCTGGCGGTGAAAATGGCGGACTTTTAAACGTGACGGTGCTGACAAAATGATCATGACACCCACATTATTTACTCATTACTCGAACTGAAGAAACGGCAAAGATATGTCCATTCTAATCGACAAAAACACAAAAATTCTTGTCCAGGGACTGACCGGTAAAACGGGTACATTCCACACCGAACAGGCACTTGCTTATTACGGAACCAAAATGGTCGGCGGTATTCACCCCAAGAAAGGTGGAGAAACCTGGACAGCTGGCGAAGGCGCGGGCGATGCTGCTGGTACTGAGTTGCCAATCTTTGCGACCGTGGCAGAGGCCAAAAAGGCGACTAAGGCAAATGCATCTGTCATCTATGTCCCGCCTGCAGGTGCGGGCGCTGCGATCATTGAAGCGATCGAAGCGAAAATTCCTCTTATTATTTGTATCACTGAGGGTATCCCTGTGATGGATATGGTGATGGTGAAAGCCAAACTTGATAAGTCCAAGTCGCGGCTTGTTGGCCCGAACTGCCCAGGTGTTATGACACCAGATGAGTGCAAGATCGGCATTATGCCGGGTAATATTTTCAAAAAAGGCTCTGTGGGTATTCTGTCGCGTTCAGGCACCCTGACCTATGAAGCCGTATTCCAAACCACCAATGAAGGCCTTGGCCAATCATCAGCGGTGGGTATTGGCGGCGACCCAGTTAAAGGCACAGAGTTCATCGATATGTTGGACTTGTTCCTGGATGATCCAGAAACAGAATCAATCATCATGATTGGCGAAATTGGCGGTTCGGCCGAAGAAGATGCTTGTGATTGGCTCGTTGAGCAGGCCAAGAATGGCCGTTCTAAACCAATGGTTGGCTTCATAGCTGGGCGTACTGCTCCTCCAGGTCGCACGATGGGTCACGCAGGCGCGGTGATTTCCGGTGGCAAAGGTGGTGCGGAAGATAAGATTGCTGCGATGGAAGCGGCTGGTATTCGCGTGTCTCCATCGCCAGCAAAATTGGGCGAGACACTTGTCGCATTGCTTAAGGGCTAAAAGCAATATTGGTCGGGGGCTTTGGCCCCTTGCCGCAAAACATATTGAGACGGTTTTTTGGGATAGAGGGTGAGCATATGGCACGCACTGATAATCAAAACGACATCATGGCGCTTACGTCATTTCTCTATGGTGGAAACGCTCACTATATTGAAGAGCTCTATGCTCAATACCAGGACAACCCATCTTCGGTTTCCGCCGATTGGCAAGAGTTTTTTGCTGACCTGAAAGATGCGCCCGCTGACATTCGCAAAAATGCCAAGGGTGCTTCTTGGGAGCGCGAGAACTGGCCTATCCATGCCAATGGCGAATTGACTGCAGCGCTCGATGGCAATTGGGGCGATGTTGAAGCCCATATGGAGAAGAAGATTGCTGCCAAGGCTAATGGCGCGGCAGCGCCCGCTTCTTCGGAAGACATTGTTCAAGCTGCTCGTGATTCCGTACGTGCAATCATGATGATCCGCGCATACCGCATGCGTGGCCATTTGCATGCGCAACTTGATCCGTTGGGCATGGCGGGCAAAAAAGAAGACTATAACGAGCTGCATCCATCGACTTATGGTTTCACCGAAAAAGACTACGATCGAAAAATTTTCATCGATAATGTGCTTGGACTTGAATACGCCACGGTTCCAGAAATTGTCGCTATTCTGAAACGCACTTATTGCGGCACGATGGCTGTCGAGTTCATGCATATTTCGAACCCAGCGGAAAAGTCTTGGTTGCAAGCACGCATTGAAGGGCCGGACAAGGGCATTGAATTTACCGAAAACGGTAAGAAAGCTATTTTCCAAAAGCTTGTTGAAGCCGAGGGTTTTGAGCAGTTCATCGACGTTAAGTACAAGGGTACGAAACGTTTTGGACTTGATGGTGGCGAATCTCTTATTCCCGCGCTCGAGCAAATCATCAAGCGTGGCGGCCAACTTGGTTTGAAAGACATTGTGCTTGGAATGCCGCACCGTGGCCGGTTAAACGTGCTTACTCAAGTGCTGGGCAAGCCACACCGCGCGCTGTTCAATGAGTTCAAGGGCGGCTCTTTCTTGACCGATGATGTTGAGGGTTCTGGCGATGTTAAATATCATCTTGGTGCTTCTTCAGACCGTGAATTTGATGGCAATTCGGTACATTTATCTCTGACAGCGAACCCGTCACATTTGGAGATCGTGAACCCAGTTGTCATGGGTAAAGCGCGGGCCAAGCAGGACCAACTTTCGGGTGGCGCGCATCGTGATGAGGTTGTGCCACTTTCTGAACGTGTTCGCGTTTTGCCGCTATTGCTGCACGGGGATGCCGCATTTGCTGGTCAAGGTGTAGTGCCTGAGTGTTTGGGCCTGTCAGCGCTGCGCGGTCACCGCGTTGCGGGGACACTGCACTTTATCGTCAATAACCAGATTGGTTTTACAACGAACCCTTATTTCTCTCGTTCTTCGCCTTATCCGTCGGATGTTGCGAAAATGATCGAAGCGCCGATTTTTCATGTGAATGGTGATGACCCAGAGGCGGTTACTTACGCCGCAAAAGTAGCGATCGAGTTCCGCATGAAGTTCCACAAGCCGGTTGTGATCGACATGTTCTGCTATCGCCGCTTTGGACATAATGAGGGCGACGAGCCGTCGTTCACCCAACCGCTCATGTATAAAAACATCCGCAGCCACAAGACCACTGTTTCGCTTTACTCAGACAAGTTGGTTAGCGAAAATGTATTGAGTACAAGCGATGTTGAGCAGATTAAAGCCGATTGGCGCGAGCATCTGGAAATCGAATTCAGAGCTGGCGATGATTATAAACCGAACAAAGCCGATTGGCTGGACGGTGCATGGTCTGGCCTAGATAAAGCCAACAATGAAGATGAGCGGCGCGTTGGTAAAACAGCCGTAGCTGTTAAGACGCTGAAAGAAATAGGCAAGAAACTCTCTAATGTGCCGGAAGATTTCGCGCCGCATAAAACCATTCAACGTTTTATGGATAACCGCGCCAAGATGATTGAAAATGGCGAAGGTATTGATTGGGCAATGGGCGAGGCGTTGGCGTTTGGTTCCTTGCTGCATGAAGGATATTGTGTGCGCCTGTCTGGTCAGGACTGTGAGCGCGGCACCTTCTCGCAGCGCCATTCAGTGCTTTATGATCAGACAAATGAAGATCGTTACACACCGCTTAACCACGTAAAAGCCGGGCAAGCCCGCTATGAGGTTATCAACTCCATGCTGTCGGAGGAGGCGGTGCTTGGATTTGAATATGGATATGCGCTGGCTGAGCCTAATGGGTTGACACTTTGGGAAGCGCAGTTCGGCGATTTTGCCAATGGTGCGCAAGTTGTATTTGACCAGTTTATTTCATCTGGCGAACGCAAATGGTTGCGCATGTGTGGATTGGTTTGCTTGTTGCCTCATGGCTATGAGGGCCAAGGACCTGAGCATTCATCGGCTCGATTGGAGCGGTTCCTGCAAATGTGTGCCGAGGATAATATGCAGGTGGCAAATTGCACAACGCCATCGAATTATTTCCATATTCTGCGCCGCCAGATGAAGCGTAATTTCCGCAAGCCTTTGGTCTTGATGACGCCAAAATCGTTGTTGCGGCACAAGCGTGCTACATCGACGCTGGCCGAAATGTCCGGCGAAAGTGCATTCCATCGCCTGCTTTGGGACAATGCGGAGTATCACAAAGATAGTCCGATTAAGCTGGTCACTGATAGCAAGATACGCCGCGTCGTATTGTGCTCAGGCAAGGTCTATTATGATCTTGAGGAAGAGCGGGAGGCGCGCGGCATAAATGATATCTATCTGTTGCGTATCGAGCAGCTTTATCCTTTCCCTGCCAAAGCATTGATCAACGAGCTTGGTCGTTTCAAAAACGCTGAGATGGTTTGGTGTCAGGAGGAGCCCAAAAATATGGGCGCATGGTCGTTCATCGATCCATATCTTGAGTGGGTACTTGCACATATTGATGCCAAGCATCAGCGCGTTCGCTACACCGGCCGACCCGCTGCGGCTTCGACGGCAACGGGCTTGATGTCGACCCACAAGGCGCAGCTTGCAGCATTCCTGGACGATGCATTAGCTGATTGAGTCAATTAACTAACTTTTTGAATTGAACGAATTTTGAACGGAAAGAAATAATCATGGCCACAGAGATCCGCGTACCAACATTGGGTGAGTCTGTCACCGAAGCCACCATTGGAACTTGGTTTAAAAAGGCAGGTGAAGCCGTTGCTGATGGCGAAACACTTGTGGAACTTGAAACCGATAAGGTGACTCTGGAGGTGCCATCACCCGCAGCGGGGACGCTCTCTGAGATTGTTGCCAATGAGGGCGATACGGTGGAAGTGGATGCGTTGCTCGGAATGTTGGCAGAAGGTGAAGGCGCAGCAGCAGCTCCGGCACCTGCAGCAGAAGCACCAAAGGCTGAGGCAGCAGCGGCGCCTGCTGCCGCCGCACCCTCAAGTGAAATGCCTGCTGCACCATCTGCAGCAAAAATGATGGCTGAGAATAATTTGGCTGCGGGCGATGTTGCGGGCTCTGGCAAACGTGGCCAGGTGCTCAAAGGCGATGTGCTTGATGCGCTAGCTGGGGGTGGGCCGGCTGCAAGTGCTGCGCCTGTAGCAGCGCGGGCACCTTCAACCGGTGATGATGCTTCACGTGAAGAGCGCGTGAAAATGACCCGTCTAAGCCAAACTATCGCCAAGCGACTAAAAGATGCTCAAAACACGGCCGCAATGCTGACGACTTACAATGAAGTCGACATGACCGCCGTTATGGATATGCGCAAAAAGTACAAAGAACTGTTTGAGAAGAAGCACGGCGTAAAGCTGGGCTTTATGGGCTTCTTTACCAAGGCGGTTTGTCATGCGTTACAGGATGTTCCCGCCGTAAACGCTGAGATTGATGGAACCGATCTGATCTTCAAAAACTTCTGCCACATTGGCGTTGCGGTTGGTACCGAGAAGGGTCTCGTTGTGCCGGTTGTACGTGATGCGGACAATATGGGTATTGCGGATATCGAAAAGGAAATTGGACGTCTAGGACGGGCAGCTCGTGACGGTGCGCTTTCGATGGCCGACATGCAGGGCGGTACATTTACGATATCGAACGGTGGCGTTTATGGCTCATTGATGTCTTCGCCGATTTTGAATGCACCGCAATCTGGTATTTTGGGGATGCATAAAATCCAGGAACGTCCGGTAGCGATCAATGGCGAAGTTGTCATTCGCCCAATGATGTATCTGGCGCTCTCCTATGATCATCGAATTGTTGATGGCAAAGACGCTGTGACATTCCTGGTTCGCGTAAAAGAGAGTTTGGAAGATCCAGAGCGTCTGGTGCTTGATCTTTAATGGATGATGGCTAAGGCAGAACGATCACTTCTGGTCACGGGCGGCTCTCGCGGTATTGGTGCAGCGGTGTGCCTGCTTGCCGCGCAGCGCGGTTATGCGGTTGCAATAAATTTTGCAACGAATAAGCAAGCCGCGGATGCTCTTATTGCTCAGATAATAGAGCAAGGTGGTCGTGCAATTGCTGTTCAGGGCGATGTTTCAATCGAAGCCGATGTTGTTTCGATGTTTGAAGCCGTGACCGGCGAATTTGGCGGTTTGGATGCATTTGTGAACAATGCCGGGATTGTTGCTGAAGCCTCGCAGGTGGCCGACATGTCGATTGAGCGATTAGAACGAATGATCAGGGTCAATCTAACGGGCGCAATTGTGTGTGCGCGTGAAGCGGTCCGCCTGATGTCGACCAAGCGTGGCGGCAATGGTGGTTCCATTGTCAATGTCTCCTCAGTCGCAGCGACTTTGGGAGGCTACGGGCAATATGTGGATTATGCGGCGACCAAAGGCGCTATCGATACGTTGACCATTGGCCTAGCACGTGAAGTTGCTGAAGAAGGTATTCGGGTCAATGGTGTTCGTCCGGGGATTATTGATACAGAAATTCATGCTTCTGGCGGACAGCCTGATCGCCCGGCTCGGTTGAGCCACTTGATTCCGGTGAAACGACCGGGGACCGCGCAGGAAGTTGCAGAAGCGATTCTTTATTTATTGTCAGATAATGCGTCTTATATAACGGGCGCAACATTGGATGTTACCGGCGGCAGGTAAGCCGACTGAAAGGAAAGAAATATGGCCTATGATGTAGTTGTAATTGGTTCTGGTCCTGGCGGTTATGTTTGCGCGATCAAGTCAGCTCAATTGGGTTTGAAAACGGCGATTGTCGAAAAAAATAGCACGTTGGGCGGAACATGCCTCAACGTTGGCTGTATTCCTTCCAAAGCCATGTTGCACGCTTCGGAAGTATTTGCCGAAGCTGGTCATTCTCTTGCAACATTGGGCGTAGAGGTCGGCAAACCAAAACTCGACCTCAAAAAAATGATGGAACACAAGGA
>JBCDFK010000061.1:0-8570 GCA_039178065.1 Pseudomonadota bacterium
GACGATGGAACATCCACCCTCATCGGGCGGATGCTATATGAATCCAAAATGATCTTTGAGGATCAACTGGCATCTCTTGAAGCGGATTCGAAGAAACTTGGCACGCAAGGCGATCAAATGGACTTTGCGCTGCTCGTTGATGGATTAGCATCTGAGCGAGAGCAGGGTATTACAATTGACGTGGCTTATCGTTTCTTTTCGACAGAAACGCGCAAATTCATTGTCGCTGATACGCCCGGCCACGAGCAATATACGCGGAACATGGCCACCGGCGCTTCAACGGCCGATCTTGCAATTATTCTCATTGATGCGCGCAAGGGTATATTGACCCAAACACGTCGGCACTCGTTCATTGCTTCGAGCGTTGGAATTCGAAATGTTGTGATCGCCGTCAACAAGATGGACCTGGTTGGATACGATCAAAAAGTATTTAATGAAATTGACATTGCTTACCGCGAGTTTGCAGCATCTCTAGGCGCTGAGTTTAACATCATGGCGATCCCCATGTCCGCGCTTGCCGGCGACAACGTGATTGAACGGGGCGAAAATCTTGATTGGTATTCCGGCCCCACATTGATGCAGCATCTTGAAGATGTGCCGATTGATGAAGTCGACCAAGCGCTGCCTTTCCGCTTGCCGGTCCAGTGGGTGAACCGGCCCAATTTGGACTTTCGAGGATTTTGTGGCCAGATTGCTGGGGGCACCATCAGTGTCGGCGAGAAAATTAAGGTTATGCCATCGGCCAAAGAAAGCGCGGTAAAAGGTATCGTGACAATGGATGGTGAGCTGAACGAGGCCGTTGCGGGTCAATCAATTACACTTACACTCAATGATGAAATTGACATCTCACGTGGTGATTTGATCTGCAAAGGTGATCATCCCGCAGAAATTGGAAATCAGTTTGAAGCCCAAGTGCTTTGGATGGCTGATGCTAAAATGTTTCCGGGCCGCACCTACGTAATGAAGTGCGGCACATCCACTGCTCAAGCCACGCTGGCAAGACCGAAGTATAAGATCAACGTCAATACGATGGCGCGCGAAGCGACGAGGAATTTGCAACTCAATGAGATTGGCATTTGCAATATCTCGCTCGACCGTTACATCCCTTTTGATCCCTATTCAGAAAACAGGGAAACTGGAAGCTTCGTGCTCATAGACAAATTAACCAATGCGACGGTTGGTATGGGGATGCTGCATTTTGCGCTTCGCAGGTCTGCCAACGTTCACTGGCAGGCAACTGAGGTGGACAAGGCTGGTCGGTCAAAGCTCAAGAGCCAAAAGCCATGTGTGCTTTGGTTTACCGGGCTTTCGGGTTCCGGAAAATCGACAATCGCAAATATTTTGGAGAAGAAACTTGTTGCTGCCGGTCATCACACAATGTTGCTTGACGGGGACAATGTTCGCCACGGATTGAATAAAGATCTCGGCTTTACCGACACTGATCGAGTGGAAAATATACGTCGGGTGGCAGAAGTTTCATCCTTGATGGTTGAGGCCGGCCTGATCACCATGGTTTCATTTATTTCTCCGTTTAGAGCTGAACGGCAAATGGCGCGCGCAATGTTGGAAGACAACGAGTTCATCGAAGTCTTTGTAAGCACACCACTTGAGGTGGCCGAAGCACGTGATGTCAAAGGGCTGTATAAGAAGGCGCGTGCGGGTGAGATAAAGAATTTCACTGGCATCGATTCCGCCTATGAAGTGCCTGAAAACGCAGATATTATCGTCGATACAACGCATCTCAACGCAGAAAAAGCAGCAGATGCTATTCTCAAGGAATTGGCTGTTCGAAACATCATACCCGCTTTTGACGACTAACAATCCGATGATGATCGAGGAGATGACTTGCGTTGTTGCTATGGATTGCGCAAACAAGGCGCATAATTCGAAGGCACGCAATGCAATTTCACAGACCCAATGTTCAACTTGTTGGCCTTGCTGCTGAACTAAAGGCACGTGCGCAGGAAGGAAATCCAATACGCATCGGCTTAGTTGGCACCGGGGAGATGGGAACTGACATCTTCACCCAGGTGGCAATGATGGGCGGTATCGATATCGCAACGGTGGTGGAACGCACGCCGGGCAGGGCTGCCATCGCAGCGAAAATTGCTTACGGAGTGGATGGGCATACTCAAAATGCTGCCAATCATGATGAAGTCTCTGCGGCCGTGCAGGCAGGTAAAATTGCAGTCACACAAGATTTAGACTTGGCCTTATCCCACGATATGGTGGATATCGTTATCGATGCGACCGGTGTGCCCGAAGCCGGCGCAGACATTGGTATGCGAGCAATCAGCTTCAGCAAACATCTGATTATGATGAATGTCGAGTGCGATGTCTGCATTGGACCATATCTCAAAACTGAAGCTGAAAAAGCCGGCCTTATTTATACGCTTGGTGCAGGCGATGAGCCATCCTCTTGCATGGAACTTATCGAGTTTGTTACCGCGATGGGCCACTCGGTTGTATCGGCCGGCAAAGGCAAGAATAATCCACTCGACTTCCAAGCAATTCCGGATGACTACATAGATGAAGCAACGCGCCGCAATATGAATGTGAGGATGCTTGTCGAGTTTGTCGATGGATCAAAAACGATGGTGGAGATGGCAGCGATCGCAAATGCCACTGGCTTGGTGCCGGATGTGCCGGGCATGCATGGTCCAAAGGCTGGTGTAGCAGAACTCGCTAAAACATTAATCCCCAAAGAAGATGGTGGCGTATTGTCAAAGTCGGGCTGCGTCGACTATTCGATTGGTAAAGGTGTCTCACCCGGCGTTTTTGTTGTGATAAAAGCAGCGCACCCAAGAATTCACGAGAGGATGGCCGACTTAAAAATGGGCGAGGGTCCATACTTCACCTTCCACCGGCCTTATCACCTGACATCGCTTGAAGTGCCCCTCACAGCCGCGCGTGTGATGTTGCGCAATAAAGCCGATATGGTTCCATTACCAAAACCCGTCGCAGAGGTGTGCGCCGTCGCTAAACGAGCTATTAAGGCAGGCGAGAAGCTAGATGCTGTCGGAGAATATTGCTATCGCTCTTGGGCTATGACGGTGGTGGAAGCGCGCGCCAAAGCTGCAGTTCCATGTGGTCTCTTACAGGATGGTGTGGCACTCAAAGATATCGCAGTTGGCGAGCTGATTACCTTTGACAATGCCTCCCCCAAACCAAATTCACTCATTACCAAGCTACGTGCCAAGCAAGATGAAATGATCTGGGGTTCGACAAAGATTCCTGCACATTTGCATTAATACATTGGGCAAATCGCCCGATTGTGACACAACACTGCACAAAAAGACCTTTTCACTTGCACAGAATTGTCGCATTGAAGCATCAGATCATTTATTCCATTGATATGGAGTTACTTCTAACCGGGCGGCCTTTACAGGGTTTAATTAGAGTTCATGACTGAGAGACTTCAAACGCCGCTTCTGGACACCATAAATTTGCCGGCAGATATGCGACCTCTTTCGGACGAAGAGCTGCGGCAACTTGCAGATGAATTACGCGCTGAGTTGATTGACAGCGTTTCTCAATCAGGTGGCCATCTTGGCTCAAATTTGGGTGTAGTGGAACTCACCGTTGCGCTCCATCACGTGTTTGACACGCCAAATGATCGCATAATTTGGGACGTGGGCCACCAATGCTATCCTCATAAAATTCTGACCGGTCGCCGCGATCAGATGCGAACGATCCGCAAGGAAAATGGGCTTTCCGGTTTCACGAAAAGATCAGAAAGCGAATTTGATCCCTTCGGCGCTGCCCATTCTTCAACATCGATTTCGGCAGGGCTTGGCATGGTCGAAGCGGCACGATTGCAGGGCATCGATCGAAAGGTGATTTCGGTCATCGGCGATGGTTCGATGTCGGCTGGAATGGCCTATGAAGCTATGAACAATGCGGGGGCCGCTGACGCACAGCAAATCGTTATTTTGAACGACAATGAGATGTCGATCGCACCGCCAACCGGTGCCATGAGTGCTTATCTAACGCGGCTAGCCTCCGGAAAGACCTATCAGTCGATTCGCGAAGTTGCGAAACAGCTCACGTCTCATCTGCCAAAACTCATTCACGACAAAGCTCGCAAGACAGAAGAATATACGCGTACATTTTGGTCGGGCGGAACACTATTTGAAGAATTGGGCTTTTTCTATCTCGGTCCGATTGACGGGCACAATCTCGAGCACTTGCTCCCCATATTGCGCAACGTTCGCGACGCTAAGGTAGGCCCCATCCTCCTGCACGTTGTAACCCAAAAGGGCAAAGGCTATGCGCCCGCAGAAGCCGCAAGCGACAAGTACCACGGCGTAAGTAAATTTGACGTAATTACCGGCGCTCAAGCGAAACCAGTTTCCAACGCGCCATCTTATACAACTGTCTTTGGGCAATCGCTCGCCCAAGAGGGTGGTTTTGACGACAAGATTGTTGCTATTTCAGCTGCAATGCCCAGCGGGACTGGTGTCGACATTTTCGAAAAGAGCTTTCCCGAAAGAACTTATGACGTAGGCATTGCTGAGCAGCTTGCCGTCACATTTGCGGCTGGAATGGCTGCAGATGGCATGAAGCCGTTCTGCGCAATTTATTCAACCTTTCTCCAACGGGCCTACGATCAGGTAATCCATGATTGTGCTATCCAAAATATTCCTGTCCGCTTTCCAATTGATCGTGCAGGATTTGTTGGCGCGGATGGTCAGACACATGCGGGTTCATTTGATATCGCTTATCTAAGTTGCGTGCCAAACATGGTCGTTATGGCCGCTGCAGATGAAGCAGAGCTAAAGCACATGGTCCGGACTGCAGTTGATTACGATGAAGGACCCATGGCGTTTCGTTATCCGCGCGGCGAGGGCGTGGGCGTAGAGATGCCCGAACGCGGTCAATCACTAGATATCGGCAAGGGACGCATTGTGCGGGAGGGCGGCAAAGTCGCAATCGTTTCTCTGGGTGCGCGTCTCAAAGAAGCATTGCTAGCGGCTGAGGAGCTCGATTCATTCGGACTACCAACCACAGTTGCTGATGCACGTTTTGCCAAGCCTATTGATGAAGAGATGATTGAAAATCTAGCCCGCAATCACGAGCTCATAATCACAATTGAAGAAGGTTCGATTGGTGGATTTGGTAGCCATGTTGCACAGTACCTAACCAGTAAAGGCCATCTTGATGGCTCAACGCGCTTACGCACAATGTTTATGCCGGACCGTTTCGTTGATCAGGCATCCCCAGATCGGCTTTATGAAATGGCTAGACTGGACTCAGCAAGCATTGTCAAAACGGTATTTGCAGGTTTGGGTCGAGACACGATTGAGATACCCAACATCCGAGCGTAGAAGTTTTTTTGGGTGATTTCTTCCCAACTAGTGAGGACAACAATGAAGCCGGTTCGAAGCTTGCAGCCTAATACTTACGCATTTGAAACGACGGCATTGGTGAAGCCAACTGGATTTCGCGAATATGATGCGCGGTGGTGGTTTGGCCATCCAACCTCTGACAAAGATCCTGAATTGAACCTCATTGGTGTGCAGACGCTTGGAATGGGTATTGGAACATTGATCAGCAAGCGCGACATAGATCGCGGCATTGTCGTTGGTCATGATTTTCGGAGCTATTCGCTGGCCATCAAGATGGCTTTAATACAAGGTCTAATGGCAGCTGGCATGCATGTAAAAGATGTTGGCTTGGCACTTTCTCCAATGGCTTATTTTGGCCAGTTCGCGTTGAATACACCTTCGGTTGCGATGGTTACAGCTTCCCATAACGAGAATGGCTGGACGGGTGTGAAAATGGGTTGTGAACGCCCGTTGACCTTTGGTCCCGATGAAATGGCTGAACTCAAAAGTATCGTCCTTAATGGTGAATCTAGATCGAGCGAAGGCGGGTCTTATGAGTATGTCGAAGGATTTCGCGAGGTGTATATTCAAGACTTAACGAAGGACAAAAGCATCAAGCGCAAGCTCAAAGTAGTAGCGGCTTGCGGCAATGGCACGGCTGGCGCTTTTGCGCCGGAAGCATTGGAGCGCATTGGCGTTGAAGTTATTCCGCTGGACGAGAAGCTCGATCATTCGTTTCCACGCTACAATCCAAACCCTGAAGATATGGAAATGCTTCACGCGATCCGTGATAAAGTGCTCGCAACCGGCGCCGATGTTGGATTGGGTTTTGATGGCGACGGCGATCGTTGCGGCGTCGTGGACAATGAAGGCAATGAGATATTTGCAGATAAGGTGGGAGTTATGCTCGCTCGCGATATCTCAGCCACACACAAAAATTCTGTCTTTGTCGCGGATGTGAAGTCGACGGGCTTGTATATGACGGACCCGGTTTTGATAGAGCAGGGTGCTAAAACCGACTATTGGAAAACGGGACATTCCTATATCAAGCGTCGGGTCGCTGAATTGGGTGCAATTGCCGGATTTGAAAAATCAGGCCATTTTTTCTTCAATCCGCCAATTGGACGTGGCTATGATGACGGCATTGTTACGGCCATAGCTGTTTGTGAAATGTTGGATAGAAACCCCGCCAAATCAATGGCTGACCTTTATCGAGAGCTTCCGCTAACATTCGGCTCGCCAACTATGTCGCCACATTGCGATGATGAAACAAAATATGGTGTGATCGAAAAAGTCGTTGAACGCTTTCAAGCTATGCAAGAGGCGGGCGAAAAAATTGTTGGGCATCCAATTGTGGATCTGGTCACTGTTAATGGTGTTCGAGTAGTAACCGATGATGGAACATGGGGGCTAGTTCGCGCCTCTTCGAATAAGCCGGAGCTGGTTGTTGTTGTGGAAAGCCCAGTTTCCGAAGAACGGAAGCTCGAAATGTTCCACGCTGTTGACGCGATATTGCGTGAGAACAAGGAAGTTGGCGAGTACAACCAGTCTATCTAAGATATCTCTAGTCGTCCAAACGCAGGCAGTTTGACGGCTGGCTTGTTGAAATCAACGCCTAGCGATTGCCCCATGAAATGCAGTTCAATTCCAACTGTATCTCCAAAGGAGAAGCCCAATAAACCGCCAAAAGATATGTGTGTGTCACTGCCATCGGATTCGCGCAGATACCAAGTGTTCTTGCCCAAATAATCACGGCCCACAGCGTTCGGAGGCAGTTCAGCATTGAGTTCGGGCACTTTGCGCAACACCGTTGAAACAAATGTATTTGAGTTTGGACCCGGCCAGAGCGTGTAGTCACCACGATTCGCATATGGATAGTCAGCGATGGCCTCTTCCACTCTTGGAATGAGTTCTGCGGCCCGTGCACCAGTGATGCGCTGCACGATAAACGGCGTATTGGAATACCAATTTGCATCAGCCACACGATGATTTTTTCGTACCGGATTGCCCCAGCCAACTTTGTCGTATCGGTCATAACCGTCTTGGTTATCACGTTTGATCAGGATCCAACTGTGCACCGCAAATGCACCCTTAAAGCCACCGGTACGTGCAGCCATTACATAGATAGCAGCTTGTCCTTTGTCCGGCTCGCCCGCCAACAGATTTGAGGAACCCCAATCTGCGCTACGCCAGCTGTGCGGATGTGATGTACTCGCCCACCATGCTGCAGCTGCAATGGTTGGAACCAAGAACAACATAATGAAAACCAGAGCAATTTTGTAAATCAAACGCATTTAGCTGTTATTCCCAACTTGTCATACAGTATGATGGATTGTAATTGCGGCACAACTGGGTCGAAGAAAATAGGATCCCACTATGGCAAATCCAATTCTTGTCGAAGCTACACGTGGCCAAATTGTTGAAAGCATTCATCGCGGTTCGGTTTGCGTGGTTGATGCCGATGGCGCAGAAATGCTTAGCTTAGGTACAGTTGATAAGCCTGTTTTTCCACGTTCGGCAATGAAGCTCATCCAGGCTTTGCCTTTGGTCGAGAGCGGTGCTGCGGATGCATTTGGATTTGGCAACAGGGAATTGTCGCTTGCATGTGCATCGCACTCTTCGGAGCCAGGTCATGTTGAGCTTGCAGAGACGATGCTGGATGTAGCAGGGTTTTCAGCGAGCGATCTAGAGTGTGGTGCACACTGGCCGCTAATCGGCGATGCGGGTCAAGCTGCAAAAATTAAGCTTGCTCAATCGGGTCGTTTGCCCAGCAGACTTCACAATAATTGTTCAGGCAAACATGCTGGATTTTTGTGCTGCGCCGCTCATTCGGGGATGAAAACCAGCGGATACACTAGCTTGAACCATGATTTGCAGCAGGAGGTTCTAGCTACCATGCAGAACATTACCGGCGAAATGATTGGCCACTCAGAATGCGGTGTCGACGGATGTTCTGCCCCGACGTTTGCAGCAACTCTTCGTGGGTTGGCGCAAGGATTTGCCAAGCTTGCGACTGGCACTGGACTGTCGCCTATTCGTGCAAAGAGCGCGAAGGCGTTATTGGATGCATGCATGCATGAGCCTTGGTACATGGCCGGCACAGAGCGGTTCTGCACAAAAGTGATGGAATTGGCTAATGGGCGAGTGTTTGCGAAAGTTGGTGCTGAAGGCGTATATACTGCCGCAATCCCTGAAATGGGTCTCGGCATAGCACTCAAGGCTGATGACGGTGCAGATCGCGCC
>JBCDFK010000062.1:0-8518 GCA_039178065.1 Pseudomonadota bacterium
CATATCTGCAATGGAACGAGATTACTTTTATCCCAAGATTGCGGACCGCGAGCCTCCAGTTACTTGGACAGAAAAGGGCGAGTTGGATGCCTGGAGCCGTGCTCGCGATGTCGCAAAGTCCATATTAGAAACACATCATCCCGAGTATTTGCCAGTTAATGTTGAGGCCCGCATTCGCGATGAATTTAATATCCTGCTGTCGACTTAAACTACTCACTCAGTATTGTAAGCCGATCTCCTATCCAGGGAATTTTTGTTCGACACGGATCGACAATTTCATTTTGAACTATCCGCCGCAATTGCTCGGCTATGATTTCAGCAATGCGTTGCATCCAGGCATCGCGATAGAAGATTGAAATAGTGCGTGAAAAGTCTGAATAGGGGAGCGAGAACAGATCGACCGCTTCATGGTAGCGTCGGGCACGCATAAACCCAATCGGCGTGGTCGTGGCCCAACCTGTTCCACTTGCCACAAGTCCAAACAGAGCCTGGTTGCTGTCGACCTCGATCCAACTTTCTGGCGCTAATTTAAGTCTCGACAAATGGGTGGTGATTTGGCGCGCAATGAGCTGGCTACTCTCATAGCGAAGGTAAGACAATCCGGCGAGATCATCGATGCTATCAGGCGCTTTCGCTAAATGACCCCGTGGTACAGCCACGATAAATGGGTCCCGAACGATAGGTAGCTCGGTGACATTGTCTGGCAAGTCGAGCGCGCGACTTGCAATGGCAATGTCTATTGATTGAGATGATACATCATCGATCATTTGTATTGACGGGGAGGTCATAAGCTTGAGTTGACCAAGCTTCAACGCCTTGGCAAGAGCGACTGCCAATCGTGGGGAAACCTCGCTATCAAAATCATCAATGATGCCAACCCGTAGCGTCTTTATCGAACCAATATTGGCAAGTGAGAGTTCAGCATTGCCAAGTCGCAATTGCTCGAGCGCGCTGCGAATGTGAATGAAATAGGTCCGACCCTCTGAGTTCAGTTTCAATGGACGACTGCTGTGATCGACCAATTCATATCCGACGGCTTCCTCAAGGTTTCGAAGTTGCTGAGAGGCCGCACTCATCGACAGACCTACCTTGGCCGACGCCTCTTGCATAGAATTTGAAAGCCCAAGCTGTTCGAACAATTCAAGTCCGCGAAGACTGATCTTATCGCTAAGCATTGTCGCCATTGCAAACCAACTTTCTTCAACAAAACAATACCAAAGGGCGTCAATGGTGCAGATTATGGTCGATTAATTCGGAAATCCAGAAGTTTGTTACTGGTTTATGCATGCCAATTGAGGTTGAAACCCATGCAATTCCATTCTTGAGATAGGAATTCTCTGGGCTAACCCAATCGATAGTCGCGATTAGCTTCTGGGTCGTCGCTCGAATAGGGCAAGTCGGCGAGTTGCGCGCGGGCGGCTTTGCTGATCGACTGATTTGCCCAATCAATCGTTTGGTGCACCCGTTCCGATTTCGATACACCGACAATTGTCGATGTAATGCGCGGATCATCTATCGAAAACTGTAAAGCAGCTGCGCCTGGCGCTAGATTGTGTTCAGCGCAAACTTGTTCCACCATGCGGACTGGAGCCAAACTTTCCTCCGTCGCATCTTGATAGGTTACCTTCGGCATCACGGCGCTACCCTTGGCCAAAACACCGCCTGCATAAGGCGCAGCGTTAAAAATGGCGATTCCAGCCTCATGGGCGTAGTCAAACATTTCATCGGCTTGCCTGTTGAGCAGCGTGTAACGGTTGTGGCTGATCAATACGTCAAACGGGCGCTCGCGGACCAGCGGGAACATCAAGTCGATGGTCCCCATGGCAAGCCCAACGGCATCAGCCAGACCCTCCTCCTTGAATTTGAAAAGCGCATCAAGCGCGCCGCCCGGTCGCGTTATTTCAGACAAATCGGCGGCATGCTCTGGGTCGTGCAAATGCAATATCTGAACTCGGTCAAGCGATAGCGCTTCAAGACTTTCTTCTAACGAACGCCGCGCTCGATCAGCATCCAGCCTATCGGTTCTGGTGTCTCGGTCGAGCTTGGTTGAAATCACAAAACCATCCTGCAAGCCGCCGCGCTCGCGGATGACTGCACCAATACGTTCTTCGCTGCGTCCCAGACCATAATTGCGGGATGTATCAATACAATTGGCCGGGCCATCAAAAATGGCATGGATCGTCGCGCGAGCCCGATCTTCGTCAACCGCATAACCATAAGTGTCAGGCATGTCGCCAAGCACTGATGTTCCAAAGCAAAGATTGGTTACGCTGACGCCGGTATTGCCAATTGCATGTAGTTTCATGATTGCTCCTCGGAGCTCTCGCTGAGTCTGTAAAATCGCTGGGCTGTTCCGCCAAAAATTGATGCGTGCTCTGCTGCCGACTTATGTGATGTTAGGGCGCGAGCCGCTTGGTACCAATCCTCATACTCGCCGCGTAATCTGACAACGGGCCAGTCTGAACCCCACATAACGCGGTCGGCAGTAAATGCATCTAATATGTGATCGGTGTAGGGTTTTAGATCTTCTTGTGTCCAGTTTGCATTTGCCTCAGTCACCACGCCAGATAACTTGCAGAAAGCCTGAGTTTCATTGGCAATACGGCTGATATCCGCCGCCCATGATTGAAACAACTCACTTGATTGGTTGCGTATTTGGGGTTTGAGGCAGTGATCTATCACCGCGCGCATGTTTGGGTATCGGCAAAAGATCGTATGAAAGTTAGCGGCATGTTGTGGAAAGCCCAACGCGTCAAATGTCAGATCAAGATCGACAATCGCTTCAAATGCCCACTGCACATCATCGCGTAACATCCAATCGACATCCGGCAGGTCTTGAATCATCGGTCTAACGCCAACGAACTTTGGATGGCTAGCCAATCGCCGCAAGGTTTCAATCTGTTCAGGACGTTCGAAGTCTATCCAGCCGACGACGGCTGCTACCGATGGTGTGGTATCAGCAATACCCAACATGTATTCTGTTTCAGCAACGCTAGGTGCAGCTTGAACGATTATCGTCTGCTTCACTTCACAACTTGCCAGACTTTGGCTCAGATCGGCAGGGCCATAGGGACGTGACAATATTGGATCATCTTCGGGCATCCAGCCATAGTCACCGCGAGCAGGGTTCCAATAATGTTGATGCGCGTCGATCTGAATTGCGTTCGCCACTTAAGTATGTCCGATCTAAAAATCTACTGAGCAACATACAGTAGCCATACTATTTTTTTGGTCAATGCAGGTTGCTAGCGTCAATCATTGATGAAGCCTCACGATCAACGTCTTCAGTCGGACAGGCGACGAGGACAATGCGAGGCGGTATTGAATAATCATGAGATCGGTGATTGGCAGGAGCCTGGCAGTTGTTTGCGCAGATATTGGTTTTCACTGTTTGAATGATGATGGTATTCGCTTATGGAATTTGATTACATTTCAATTGCGTGATCGAGATTCGAGTGAACCCAATTCGCATAAACAACAGAACAGCACGTGAGCTTTGGTTGTCTTCGCAGGGCTTAGCGTCCGTACCCACCGGTTCACTCGATCTGTTGGAAACAATCAAGCGTCTTGGCTTTGTGCAACTTGATACAATTCAGGTCGTTTCTCGTGCGCATCATCACATTTTGTGGAGTCGAAACCAGAATTACCGCGAGCCGATGTTGAATGAATTGCTTGCCAAAGATCGTTCGATCTTCGAACATTTCACCCACGACGCCTCGGTAATTCCAATGGACTTTTTGCCCATGTGGCAAAGGCAGTTTCGCCGTAAGAAAGAGCAAATGGACCGTTCGGGTTGGCTCAAAAAATTGCCCAGCAAGTCCGATTATGAAGCGATAAAACAGCGTATTCGTGAAGAAGGCTCACTCAGCACCCACGCTTTTGATACTAAGATCGCCGGCGACAAAAAAATGTGGGCCCGCCCGCCCCACAAGCTGGCGCTAGATTACATGTGGTACTGCGGGGAACTTGCCACGTGTCACAGGAAGAATTTTACGAAATACTATGATCTGGCGGAACGCGTATTTCCTGAAGATCTGTCTTCAATTGAATTGTCAGACGCAGAACAGATTGATTGGCTATGCCGGGCTGCGCTGGATCGCATGGGATTTGGTGTGCCTGGCGACATTCAACGATATTGGGATGCGACGAGTGCGGACGAAGTGCGCGCGTGGATAGGTGGTGCCACGCAAACACTCAAAGAGGTCGAAGTTGAGACAGCGCAAGGTCAATGGATGCCGGCTTTTGCGCCGGCAAACATCGCGGACAGGCTCGCCGAATTGAAGGCGCCTACCTCGCGGTTGCGGATTCTCAATCCGTTTGATCCGGTTATTCGCGATCGCAATCGATTGAGCCGCCTGTTCAACTTTGAATATCGGGTGGAGATGTTTGTTCCGGCGGCAAAGCGCATATGGGGATATTACGTCTACCCGATTCTGGAAGGCCATCGCTTTGTTGGCCGCATTGAGGTGAAGGCAGACCGGAAAAATTCTGTGTTGAAGATTATCAATTTTTGGCCCGAGAAGGGTATTCAGTGGCCAGCAAGCCGACATCAAAAACTTGGCGCGGAATTGGAGCGCATGGCTCGATTTGTTGGCGTAAAGAAAATCGAGTGGGCAACCGCGAACTAATCTGCGCAGGGCAGTGAACTAACCAAACTTCATTCTGCTTTTTGGTGCGACAACGTGGTCCAAATTGCCGCAGTAACGATCAATAGAGCGCCAAGACCGAATGCGACGCTGGGCACTTCGTCAAAAACTAAATAACCGACAGCGGTAGTGAGCAAGAGGCTTAAATATCCAAGAATCGATAAAAATCCAGCTTCTGCACGCCCATGAGCTTGCAGGAAACAAAATTGTGCGCATTGCGAAAACAAACCAATTGCTAGTAGTGGCGCCAGATGGTCCTCCGCTATTGAGGTCCAAAAGTAATATGCAAATGGTGCAGTCAAAAGGGTTAGGCCGACTGTATAGAACAGCATCATCACGACGGTGGGTGTTCCTTTCAGGCGCCGTGTCAGGATTATTGCTGATGTGCCAAAGAGTACCGTCAGAAACATGGCGGGCAACCCCCAAGTGAAAGGCAATGCACCAGGTTCAACTGCAATCAGTACGCCAATAAATGCGATCGCTGCGGCAACCCAACGGCGACCAATTATGACTTCCTTCAAGAAAATCATTGCCATGATCATCGTGATGATTGGTCGGGTGAAACTGATGGCAGTAAAAAGCGCAAACGGTAATCGAGCAATTGCATAGAAGCTGGTCGTAAGCGCCAGCGTTGATAACAGGACGCGAAATGCGTGTAGATGCAGCTGATCGATTTGGGCAAATGAACCACGTGCGCGCCAAACCCATGGCAGCATGATTAGGAGTCCGATGGACGCTCTCAGAAAGACGATTTGTGCCGCTGGATAGTCAAGACCCAGCGCCTTAACAATTGTTAGTGCCCATATATTGAGCGCCATGTCGGCCAACAGCCATGCGCCGCCAGATAAGTTGCTATTGCCGGCTGCGCTAGGCGAGGGATCAACTTCTTTTGGCAAGAAGATTCGCCATCAGTCGGAATGCGCCCGGTACCAGCTTTTCCATCTGGTGATGCAAAATCAATGCACAGTGGGTATGTCTGCCTTTGCCGATATCCGCCGTTAGCAATGCGCCCTGATGCGGGGCTTCGTCAGGATCAGCCATCTCAACTATTGGTGTGTAGGCATCGGCCCAAGCTTTGGCAAAATACAGGCCGCGTTCCTTATGCCAACCCAGCCAATCCTCTTCAGTTATTCGGTTTGGAAATGTAAGCAATGAATGTTCGGCTAGATGTTCAACCTCAGAATTTTCATTGGTAACGCGCCATCTCAGCGAGGGTTGCCCGATCTCCAACATTGCCGGAGCCGTTTGGTCTTTGTCCCAATTGTCCCATGGGCGGTGATAGAGCGTCAGCAATGTGCCACCAGCCTCAACCCATTTGTGCAGTCTTTGCATTTGCTCGGCCAGACCTGTCCGGAATTTTATCGCAAAAATGCCAATGACGATGCTATCGAATTGCGCAAGCTGCGCATCGGATTTTAAATCATCATCTGTCAGTGGAGTGACATCCATCCCCATTCGATCAAGCCAATAATCGACGCGATCATTGCCGCCGCCAATGTAGCCCACTTTTGCATTGGGTAGCTCCGCATCGATGACCAGCACCTCCAGTTCAGCGGCGTCAGTCAATATGCGATGCTCGATGTAATCATAGTCAATTTTGCGAACTGTGTGACCGGTCTTACCATTTAGTTGAACAGGGACATTATACTTACCAGTTGCCAACTCCTCTGGCAAAACCAAGGAGAAACCAGTACCCGTCGACTGCGCCTCCCAATCATCTGGAAGTTCTAAAGTTGCGACAGTCTCGATTGGCGCAATATTGCTTGTTTGAAGTGAAATTTTGCGTCGTTCAGATGAGCGATTGATGACATCCTTCAATGGCATCAGATCAACCGAATGGTCTGGCAAAACCAAAGGCGTCGTCTCAAACCTTTGGCGGGTCTGGCTCTTAACGCCACCAAACTCAAGTGTAAGCACAACACAAGGTTCAGCAGGCTGGTTCGGCAAATAGGTATCCGGATATGGATGCGATAATTCCGCGCCTTCAAGCGCGATATTGTGTTGGGCCTCAGTCCATCCCGTTGGAAGGCTAAACCCAATCTCTATGTGCTCTGCAATTCCTTGGCGTTCCTCAATCGTGACGCTTGCCTTGTCCGTGGGGCGCAAATGATCCTTATCCAACCGCGCGTGAACCTCCGCACCCGAGGCAATGCGAATGACATGTGCCAATTGTTCTCGCTTGCGGATAATTTTGTGAGCGTATTCTTCCTCTAGCTGCACGCCGTCCAGAGCTTTCATAGCCAACGAGGCTTCCCTCAAGACGGTTTCAAAGTCGGGAAAAGCATCGCGCGCTGCATCAATATGCTTTTGTGCCTCGGGAAATCCCAAATCCGTTAAATCATAGGGAAGACCAGCAAAAACTGTTTCATCCGGACCATCGACATAAGTCTCAGCCAAATGCAGAGGCCAGTTACGCTCTTTTCCAGAAGCCACCCAAAATCCCATTGCTTGTGTTCGGTGAAATGCGCGACTCTGCTGTCCAATACGCTCGTAAGACCAGCCGCTCACTGGATCGAAACCGTCTGCATTTATTGTTAGTGTAGCAGGCGGCGGCGGCAGATCGTCATCATAGGCTTGGCCGGCTCCGGAAAACGCAGGCAGGTATAGCTTTTTGACTTGCCAAGGCGACAAGGTGCTGCCTTGAAATTTTGGATCGGCGGCTAAAAACAATGCAATGTGAGCCGCTTCCGTCATAGCGCGATGGTGACCATGTTGGCCAGGAACATCCAAAAATGTCGGGCAAATGATGTCAGGCTTTTCGGTCCGCAAAATGTCGACAAAGCGATTCATTGTCCGATCACGATCCCATTTCACCAGGGTTTCAATGCCTGACTTTGAAAAGCCAAAGTCGAAAATTGAATCATGATGAGACTGCGAGAGCCAATACATGCGAAGCCCGAGAACGTCGCAGGCCCGTTCCATCTCAGCGGTGCGTAAGACGCCCAGAGCTTCTGTCGTTTCAGTGCCAATATCGTTCTGGCCACCTTCGCCTCTGGTCGAGCAGGCATAGCTGATATCGATCCCGTCGCGCAAACCCAGCGCAGCCAGCATGGCTGACATTTCATCATCTGGGTGAGCGCCTGTATTCATAAACGATACGACAGTTTGGAGCTGAACCAGCGCGCGCCATAGTTCTAATATGCGCGGATGTAGCCGCTCTTTAGCTATTCGAGCTTGATCGGTTAGCGGCATAGCGTTTCCTTGGTCAAAGTGATGCAGCTTGTGGCGTGAACGCGCGATTGAGAATGAGTGAAGCCGCGCCAAGCGTTGCGGTCATACGGCCGCACATACCGCGCTGAAGGCGAAGATGTAGGCTATCATCGCGGTTTGACACCGACAATTCGGGCAGTTTTGTATGGGCAATCAAATGATCCAATACTGCTTCCGGCATAGCGCCGCCCAGAATGATTGTTTGTGGATCAAATAGATTCTCAATCAAACCTACCGCTTGAGACAATGCATCTGCGCCCGATGCAAGCCATGTCATAAATTTGCGATCTCGTCGCAAATATAGATCTTCAATCGTCGCTATATCGAGGGGAACATCAAGGCCCATATGATCTTGCACCGCAACCCGGCTCAATTGTCGTTCGAGCGGCGAGGGGCCGTGGGGCGTATTTATGGGTACATGTCCAATTTCGCCGGCATTGCCAAATGCCCCTTGAACAAGTTGGCCACGATTGACCAAACCCAATCCGAGCCCAGCGCCAAAGTAAAGGTAGGCAAAATTGGTCAATCCCTGTGCAGTGCCTTGAGCAACCCGTTCCGACATCGCCGCCGCGTTTGCATCATTGCTCAGTTCCACTGGCACTTTCAGCGCATCTTCAAACAAAGATTTGGCATTGATACTCTGCCAGCCGGCAAGATCGGAA
>JBCDFK010000063.1:0-8475 GCA_039178065.1 Pseudomonadota bacterium
ATGTGCACGCCGCATTTGCTTCGCCCGGACAGATTATTCGCCAGCTAGCGGAAACGCCCGATGGTATTAAGTATCTTTGCCTAGCGATCGAGATCACAAAGCCAGGTCTCGGGTTTCGCGATCCTGTTCAGCGCTATTCATTGGCACTTGGATGTGAAATCAAGCACGCCGATCAATTACTTTATGCAGATGATTTGGATGTGAGCAGTCAACGTTCTTACGAACCGATTGGCATTTCTTGCCGTATTTGTGACCGCCCAAATTGCTACCAGAGAGCGGTGCCGCCATTGAAAAAGAGTTTGCAGATCGACCCTGATCGAAGAGGCGTTGTCCCATATTCGTTCTAATCATCCAGGCAAATTTTGGATTGGCTGGTTTGCTTGGAAGCCGGGTACATCTCAAATTGGGTATCGT
The DNA here is from genome assembly GCA_039178065.1 of Pseudomonadota bacterium. Taxonomy (GTDB): domain Bacteria; phylum Pseudomonadota; class Alphaproteobacteria; order Rhizobiales; family Rhizobiaceae; genus Ahrensia. The sequence goes on from JBCDFK010000063.1 coordinate 415, forward strand.
ATTGCAGTGGTGCCCCCTGCCAGACTCGAACTGGCACGATCGTACGATCGAGGGATTTTAAGTCCCTTGCGTCTACCAATTCCGCCAAGGGGGCACGTGCCCGAATTTGGGCACCGCAAATCTCTAAACAAATTGGTCGCTGTACAAAAGCCCCAATTTTGAGTTTCTGCATATTTTGGAATGTAAATTATCTGCCAAACGGTCAATCAACCGTTGCTAGGCAAAATTGCCGGTAGTTTGAACCCTGTCACGCCTGGGTCGGTCTCAAATTCGCTGGTAAAAACTTGTCGAAATTGGCACAGTGACAAATCAACAATGGAGCACTTTATGGCCGCTAAAAAAATCAAGCCTTGGACAGATGTTGCAGCTCAATTGGTCAATGTTGCTATGGGTCGCTCTCCCGCTGATCTGGTTGTCAAAAATGGACGTTGGGTAAATGTGCATTCCGGGGAGGTAATCGCACATACAGATATTGCAATTGTTCAAGGCCGTTTTGCTTATTGTGGTCCTGACGCAAGTCATTGTATCGGCCCAGAGACGGAGGTGATTGAGGCTGACGATCGCTATCTCGTTCCGGGGCTTTGCGATGCGCACATGCATGTGGAAAGCGGCATGGTCACTGTAACAGAGTTTACGCGCGCTGTGGTGCCCCACGGTACAACCTCAATGTTTATCGATCCGCATGAGATTGCCAATGTATTGGGTCTTGAGGGCGTTCGGCTGATGCATGATGAAGCTGAAAGCATGCCGACAAATGTATTTGTCCAAATGCCTTCATGCGTGCCGTCAGCACCTGGGCTTGAAAATGCTGGCGCGTCGTTAGGACCGCAGGAAATCGCAGAGGCGATGGCATGGCCCAGTATTATTGGCCTTGGCGAAGTGATGAATTTCCCTGGTGTCGCGGCGAATGATCAGACTATGCGTGGTGCCATTGATGCGACGGTTAAAGCAGGCAAGACCGTCGGCGGGCATTACGCTTCGCCCGATCTTGGATTGGCGTTTCATGGTTATGTGGCCGGTGGGCCGGAGGATGATCATGAAGGCACACGTATGGAAGATGCGCGGGCGCGCGTGCGGCAAGGCATGAAAGCAATGCTGCGCTTGGGATCTGCTTGGTATGATGTCGCTGAACAGATTAAAGCAGTCACAGAAGAGGGGCTCGATCCCCGAAATTTCATACTGTGCACGGATGATTGCCATTCGGGGACATTGGTTCGTGCGGGTCACATGGATCGTGTTGTTCGGCATGCCATTGAGCAAGGGCTAAAGCCTATCACTGCCATTCAAATGGCAACGATAAATACGGCTGAGCACTTCAAGCTTGAACGTGAATTAGGATCAATTACGCCTGGGCGTCGTGCAGACTTTTTGCTGGTTTCCGATTTGGCAGCGCTAAAAATTGACGCGGTTTATGGGCGCGGTGTGAAGTTGGCCGAGCAGGGCGAGTTGGTGGCTGATATCCCTGCTTATTCTTACCCAGACACTGCCAAAAATACAGTCAATCTCCTTAAGCCAGTCACCGCTCAAAGGTTTCAGATCAATGCGCCCAAGGGGGCCGAAGACGTCACAGCGCGTATCATTGGTGTTGTTGAAAATCAGGCACCGACAAGAGCTCTTGAATCGGTTCTTAAGGTGCAAGATGGTGTTGTCCAAATGGACCGTGCAAATGATGTTTGTCAGATCGCGGTTGTGGAGCGGCATCGCGCCACTGGCGGTGTAACCAATGCATTTGTTTCGGGTTTTGGCTACAATCAGGATTGCGCAATGGCGTCTACAGTCGCGCATGACAGCCACCATATGATTGTGGTCGGCACCAACCATGGCGATATGGCGCGCGCAGCCAATCGTTTATCAGAAATTGGCGGCGGCGTGGTGATGATCAGTCAAGGTGAGGAGCTGGCCTTGGTTGAGATGCCCATAGCCGGATTGATGAGCGATGAGCGGGCTGAAATAGTAGCAGCAAAGGCCGATATTCTCACCGCTGCGATGCGTGAAATGGGTTGTACGCTTAATAATGCCTATATGCAGCATTCGCTTTTGGGATTGGTTGTCATTCCGGAATTGCGCATTTCCGATATCGGTCTGATTGATGTGCGGACATTTGAAAAAGTGGATCTGTTTGTTTGAGCATGAGCACGTCGATTGGCGGAACATCGTACTGATGATTTATTAAATGCGGGGCAAAATCCGTGACTTTCCAAATCGTCGCCCCATATGCATTTCATTGCAACTATATTGGAATGTCTCATGAAAAAACTTTGCCTTACGATTGCAGCACTAAGCTTTTCAACTGCCGCGATGGCGGATGTTTCTGTGGTCTTCCGAGAAGGCGCACCAAAGGATCGTTTTACGATTGAAAACACGGGGGGATGTTTGCTAGACGGGGCAATTGTTACGATTGATTTGAGCCAATCGAAAGCTGGTTTGATTTTTGACGTTACCGAAAAGGGCGCGGGCGTTGAGGTGTTTCAACCTTTTGAGCTGACTTCTGGTGCCAGCTATTTGGCCGAGATTCCAACCGTACGTGACGGTGATAACAAGGTTAGCTTAGTTCTCGGATCATTGCCGCAATCGAAGGTGATTTCTTTCACGATCGATGTAGACGATACGGTTAACCAGCGCGAAATCACGGTCTCTGGATCGGAGATTCAGGGGGCGGCGGTACTTTTGAATGCTGGGGGAAAGATGAGCTCTTCGACATTTGGAACAAATGCTCGTGCTACAATCGGTGATTGCTGATTGATGTGTGTTCAGTTTTTGAACCCTTAGACCGCAATTAATGAGCGGCCAATATCCTCTCGCGGTGACGCGCCAAATTTTCGGACATATTCACGGCTGAATTGCGTTGCGCTCTCATATCCAACATCATAGGCGATTGTCGCGACTGATTGCTCGCCTATCGATAGACGTTGCTTGGCTTCAATAAGGCGCAGATCCTTCTGGTATTGCAATGGTGTGGTACCGGTAATCGATTTAAAGTGTTCGTGGAATGAAGACGCGCTCATATTTGCCGCTTTTGATAAATCGGCGACTGCAAGTGCGGTGCGGTACTCCTGTCGGATAAGATCAATGGCCTTGGAAATACGGCTAGCATGACTATCGCGCGCTAATAGCTGTCGTAGCATCCCGCCATTGGGCGCCATCAATAGCCTAAAGTGAATCTCTTTATGTATGAGCGGCCCCAGCACAGCCAATTCACTCGGCTTGTCCGAGATTTCTAGATAGCGATGCAACGCATCCATCAGCGCTTCATCAGCCTGGCCAATTGAAAGAGGTTCAGCGCGCTGTTGTTGTGGCGCCGCTTCTCCAACTTCGCTGTAAAGGCCTCGCACGATGTCTAAATCTATAGGCATTACGATCGTCAAATAAGGCACTTCTTCGCTTGCTTCCAAAATGCGAGCTACCACGGGCAGATCATGGCACAGTACTAGCGATTGTCCGGCTCCAAATCTAATCGATTGACTTCCAATCAATATTTCTTTTCTGCCGCGTACAATCAGGCATAAAAAGGGTGTGTAGACTGAGGATTGAAAGCTCGTTGGTTTTACGTGTTCGAGAACAAAGACTTTGGTGCCTGTCAATTCAGATTTAGCTTTGTTTTCCTCGAGTGTTAAAGCGTATTTTGCACAGTTTTCAGCTAATTGTTCGATGTTCATTGCGCTAACCTCTCTGCAAATTCCTATAGCTGTTGACGGAACTGCAGTCACGCCGAATTCCTGATCTTCGGAGGATCAGGCAATAAATGCGGAGTATAAGGCAAGCCGACAATAATGACGTTGGTTAGATTTGAGGAGGAATTTATTGCCGGTGCAATGGCGATTGTTCGCAATATATATTGCCGTTGTTTCCAAGTCGCGCGTTGATCAAGCTCGAATTTATCAAGGAAGAAAAAAATGTCTGCAACCAAACCAAACTACAATGCCAAAGCGCCTGTGATGGTTACCGGCGCAACAGGTTATGTGGCCGGATGGCTGATCAAACGTTTGCTTGATGAAGGTAAGACGGTTCACGCCGCCGTACGCGATCCTTCAAAAGTGGCAAAAACCTCTCACCTCAGTGCAATGGCTTCGTCCTCTCCGGGCGACATCAAATTTTTCAATGCCGATTTACTGGAGGAGGGAAGTTATACCGCAGCCATGAAAGGTTGCGATGTGGTGTTTCATACCGCTTCGCCATTTACAACGAAGATCACTGATCCACAACGCGATTTAGTAGATCCTGCGGTCAAAGGAACGCACAATGTGCTAGAGACCGCAAATGCGACCGAGAGCGTGAAGCGCGTTGTTTTAACGAGCTCTTGTGCGTCAATTTACGGCGATAATCAGGACGTAGCTGAAGCGCCCGGTGGTGTGTTGACAGAAGAGGTTTGGAACACGACATCGCGGCTTGATCACCAAGCCTATTCCTTCTCCAAAGTTGAGGCGGAAAAAGCAGCCTGGAAAATCGCCGATGCGCAAAATCAATGGAAGTTGGTCGTTGTTAATCCAGCATTGGTGGTTGGGCCGGGTACTGCTAACGAGCAAACATCCGAAAGTTTTGCAATTGCTCGCCAACTCGGCGATGGCACTATGAAATCGGGCGTTCCAAAATGGGAGATCGGCTGTGTTGATGTACGCGACGTAGCTGAGGCCCATATGTTGGCCGGCTTTGTACCTGACGCAGAAGGTCGCCATATAACATTCGCTGAAACTAAGTCTTTTTTGGATTTGGGTCAGGCATTGCGTGCTAAATATGGTGATGCTTATCCGTTTCCAAAGGCGACCGTTCCTACTTGGTTACTGTGGCTTGTTGGACCAATCATTAACAAGCAAATGACCCGAGAAATGATCTCGAAAAATATGGGCATTGCGTGGAAAGCAGACAACACCAAGTCTAAAGAGGCATTGGGATTGGAATATCATTCGGTCGATACGGCTCTAAAAGAGATGTTTCAACAGCTCATCGATACGGGACAGATCAAGAAGGCCTAGTCTAGCGACTAGCCTGCAGTAAGTCGCTCAGATTTTTCTCAAGCGAGTGGGTCTGAAATCCGCTCGCTTTTTTTAATGCTAAGTATTCAGCCCAGGCTTTTTCTCTATTCACGTTGCCCGATTTCTTGCCTGCCAGCATGACGTTTTTGGCCGTATGTTCGAGCGGTGTAAACTCAAGAAACTTAACCTCATAACCAAGTGCAGTTAACATCAAGGCACGGGCTGTATCGGTGATTAGATCGGCCTCACGGCGCTTCATCAGTGGGAATTGATTGATTGTGTCGAACGGCGTGCCGGCACTGCCTATTTGACGGGAAATTTCGGCCTGGCAACAAGGTGCGCAGAACAGATACTTCATGTTTGCCCGAACACCCAATGCAAGCGCGTCATCGGTCGCCGTGTCGCAGGCATGCAATGCAATTAGAATATCGATGTCTTTGGGTTGGTTCTTGTTGATCCGAGCATTGATGAATTTCAATCCATCAAAGCCTACGCGCTCGGCAATGTCGTTGCAGATATCGATTACATTTTCCTTGATGTCGATACCTTGGCCAATTGGCTCAAGCTTGGCTCGACTGGCAACATAGTCAAATGTCGCGAAGGTGAGGTATCCTTTGCCGCAACCGAGATCGAGAATTGATATCGGCTGTTCGGCGCTTTGCACAAAGTCGCCAATGTCACGATCGATGATTTCGACAAAATTCGCAATCTGGCGAAATTTTGGGTGATATTTTTTGACAATACGACCATTCTTATCGGCGACGCCCAACCCGCGCAAATAGGGACGATTCTCGGTCAAGACATACTGTTTTTGCTTGTTATGCGTTTGCACAACATCGCGCATGGTTGCCTTTGCGCTGTAAAAACGCGGTTCACCCTTGCGGTTCTCAGAGTAGTGAAAGTCTTTGCTATTTGTGAAAAGTGAGGCGGCGCGAAAACCGGAAATAGGCTCGGAATTGAATTGCTGATTGAGAGCATCGACATCTAGCTCTGTAGTGATTTCTTCGCTGTTTTGGCTCGAGGCGTGGCGGATTAAACGTTTTTTGCCGCCGAGTACCAAGTCAAAGCTTGCTTTGTGTTTGGCATCGTTTTTACCGCGTGCAGAGAATGTGACGCGTTTGAATGTGTTGTCGTTCAAAGCCGACAAAACGGCATCCAGAAATGTCTGCTGCTCTTGGTTCATTTTATTCACGCCAGAACGCAGGGCTCAGCAATACGAGCATTGTGAAAAGTTCGAGGCGGCCAAGTAGCATCATAAATGAGAGTACCCATTTGGCGCTGTCTTCCAATGGTCCAAAATTACCGGCAGGACCAATGAAATCACCAAGGCCGGGGCCGACGTTGGAAAGAGCCGTAATTGCTCCGGAAAATGAGGTGACCAAATCTGCTCCTGTCAGCGCGACCAATAGGGTGCCGATGCCAACGAGTAGCCCAAATGTGCAGAAATACATGAGGGTAACAAATTGAATTTGATCAGATACAGGGACGGTGCCGCTTCTTACCGGTCGCACCGCGTTTGGATATATGAACACTTCCAGCGATCTTTTTATGATCCCGATGAGGACGATCCAACGCGATGCTTTGATGCCGCCCGTGGTTGAACCCGAGCACCCGCCCATGAAGGTGGCAATAAGCATCAGACCGGCTGTAAACGGCCCCCACAGCATATAGTCATCATTTGAGTATCCAGTTGTTGTTACGATTGAAACAACATTGAACATAGCGTGCGCAAATGCCTCGGTTCCCACCATTACCCCGGAGCGTTCGAGTTGAATTGTCAGGACGATCGCAAACATCAGCGTGTAAGTGAGAAAAAATACGACCTGATTGTCTTTGAAGCTTTCAAATCGGCCGCGCAATGCCATCACAATGATAATTGTGAACGGCACTGCACCTATGAGCATGAAAACAATCGCTACCCAATGTAAGGCGTCATTGAAGAAAGCAAATGAACGGTCATGCGTTGAAAACCCACCCGTCGACATGGTTGTCATGGCGTGGTTGATGGCATCGAAAGCGCTCATGCCAAACCAAGCATAAAGGGCTGCACAAAGAATTGTCAGCGCCGTATAGATCAGAACGACGGATGTCGCATAGGTCGAAAATCTGGCGAATGGGCGGTCGTATCTATCTGAGGATTCGATCTTGAAAAAAGATGAGCCACCAATCTTCAAAAACGGCAGGATGAATAGGCCCAAAACGATCACGCCCAATCCGCCGATCCACTGTAACATTGAACGCCAAAGCAATATGCCCGGCGGCATGGTGTCCAGGCCAGAGAGTACTGTCGAGCCAGAGGCGGTTGCACCGGATACACCCTCAAAAAAAGCGTCTGCTACCGATATTTCCAATGTCGATAAATAAAAGGGAATGGTGGCACAAACTGCGAAGGTCAGCCAAAGCATATTGACGAGCAGAAAGGTAAAGCGTGTGGATACAACGGGCGGCCCGCCGCGCGTTGCGACCGCAAATAGGGCGGCTGTGCCACCAATGCCGGCGGATGAGGCTGCAAATACCTTCCAGTCGGAATTTGCAAAGTACAAATCAACGAGACCAGGAATCAACATCATGGTCGCCAAATAAAAGGCAAAGATTGCGCAAATGTGGACCGCGTTGCGCAGCATATTGCTGTTCATTTATGCGCCGGCTCCGTTTGTTTCATCTGGCGTATTGCGCACACTTATCGCAAAACTGGCTTTATAAACAAAGCGCGTATACACCCCGTGCACAGGCATTGCCAAAACATTTCGCATTCAAGGTTAGTGGAAAACGGATTTATGAGCGAATTTACCGATAATGTGGCTATAGCGGCCGATGCGATGCGCGACTTGTTTGATGCGACGCCATTGCAGGAAAACGTCTATCTAAGCGGGAAATATGGCGCAAAAATTGTGCTCAAGCGGGAAGATTTGTCGCCGGTACGATCCTATAAGATTCGCGGTGCGTTCAATTTCTTTCGCAAACATCTGGAAAACGCCAATCCCAGCACATTTGTATGCGCGTCTGCAGGTAATCACGCGCAGGGGTTTGCTTATGTTTGCAGGCATTTTGGTAAAAAAGGCGTCATATACATGCCAGTTACCACTCCGCA
>JBCDFK010000064.1:0-8434 GCA_039178065.1 Pseudomonadota bacterium
ATCGCGCTTTCAGAACATCGAGCTGCAAGGCACCAACAACGCCGACGACAGACGGTGACCCATCATCTGGAATGAATAGTTGAACAACGCCTTCCTCAGCCATTTGTTGCAAAGCTTCGGTTAGCTTTTTTCCCTTCATGGCATCTTTGAGCCTGACACGCCGCAATATTTCAGGTGCGAAGTTTGGTACGCCGCGAAACACAATGTCTTCGCCTTCGGTCAACGTATCACCAATGCGCAAGCTGCCATGATTGGGAATACCGACGACATCGCCCGCATGGGCAGTGTCGGCTGTCTGGCGTTGATGCGCGAAGAAAAATTGCGGCGCTGACAATGTAACCGCTTTACCCGTGCGAACCAGTTTCGCTTTCATACCGCGATCCAATGCGCCAGAACAAACACGCGCAAAGGCAATACGGTCCCGGTGGTTCGGATCCATGTTTGCTTGAATTTTGAAGACAAACGCACTCATGCCTTTTTCAGTTGCTTCTACCTTCCGCTTATCTGCCTCCTGTGCGCGCGGCGCTGGAGCAAAATCGGCCAATGCGTGAATGAGATCGCGCACGCCAAAATTCTTAAGTGCAGAGCCAAAATAGACTGGCGTCAGATGACCTTCCAAATAGGCCTCTTGATCAAATGGTCGGCAAGCTTCACGGGCCAGATTCACCTGGTCGATAAATTCTTCGCGTTCATTTTCAGGTAAAAGACCCGCTGCAGCGTCTGCCTCAGGGCCATTGACCTTTGTTCGTTCAAGATTGCTATCACTGGCGCGAACAGCATTTTCTGACAGATGATAAGTGCCGGCAAATGTTTTTGCGCGACCAATCGGCCAGGTGATGGGCGCTGTATCAAGCGCGAGCTTTTCTTCAACCTCATCCAAAATTTCAAATGGATCGCGGCTTTCTCGGTCCATCTTGTTGACGAAGGTAATGATTGGAATATCGCGCAACCGGCAGACTTCAAACAATTTGAGCGTCCGTGGCTCAATACCTTTAGCCGCATCAAGCACCATAACGGCACTGTCGACTGCAGAAAGTGTGCGATAAGTATCGTCGGCAAAGTCTTCATGGCCCGGCGTGTCCAGCAGATTAAAGATATTGTCCCCATATTCGAAAGTCATCACTGAGGTTACGACGGAGATTCCACGTTCTCGTTCGATCTTCATCCAGTCAGAACGGCTTTGCGTACGGTTCTTTTTCGCTTTAACCTCGCCTGCCAACTGGATTGCACCACCAAATAGCAGCAATTTTTCCGTGAGCGTGGTTTTACCCGCGTCAGGGTGCGCGATGATGGCAAATGTGCGGCGTCGTTTGGCTTCAGATTCTATATTGGCAGGCATAGGAAAGTCCGATTTATTTTGACTGTGAATGGCAGGCGAATGGCGATCTGTCAAACTCGGATTAGCTGTTGGCGCTCGTCGTTTTGCGCGCTGTCTTTCCCAATTGAGCGCTCAGCCAGGCTTGACGAAAATCAGTTCTGGATCCACTACCTCATTTATGAAACAGATACCTTTTTATCGCCTGCCCCACAGCGAAGGCATAGACATCCCCAATTACGAAACGAGCGGCGCTGCGGGCATGGATCTACCCGCTGCCGTCGCATCGGACGGCGCTGTTATATTAAGCCCAGGCATGCGTGCGCTCGTACCAACGGGCTTCATATGTGCCATTCCTGACGGCTATGAGGGTCAAATTAGGCCTCGCTCCGGCTTAGCGTTCAAACATGGCATCACCTGTTTGAATACGCCCGGTACAATCGATTGCGATTATCGCGGCGAACTCATGGTGCTCTTGATCAATCATGGCGATGAAGATTTTGAGATCACGCGCGGTATGCGCATTGCGCAAATGGTCGTTTCGCCTGTAACGCAGCTAAAGCCAATAGAAAGCGCCGAATTGCCGGAACCAACAAAACGTGGTGATGGCGGGTTTGGATCAACGGGCGTTGGGTGAGCGGAAGTATTGTCTGTTTGCCTTATTGGTGGTTAGCTTCTCAAAGTTCATAAACGGATTGGTGGGCAGTTGATGAATTACGTTCTGAAAGCAGTTGTCATTGTGGCGTTTGCCTTCATGCATGTCGGCAGCACATGGGCATTTGATCCCGAAAAATCGACTTATGATCCAGAACTAAAATTTGTCATCACACCCTATGGCGCCATAATGGGTGACCCAGCTCAGTTTAAGAACATTGGCTCACAAATGGTGGGCTTCACGCACATAACCGCTTCACTGGTTGATGGTATGGGCCTGACCATCATGACAAGCCTCATCGAACCAGCACAAAATGACAAACCCGGTTCTGGCGACGTCTTGATGCTGAATCCGACCCAAGCACTAGCCATGGTGGGTGCATTGCGTAAAGGGCCGGAATGGGCAGAGGTTGCCAAAGAAAATGCTGTTGGTGAATATGCTAAGGATGTGGAAATCATTTTGGGTGAAGCAGATAGCGATCACACGAAAATTGTTTTCGTTGCGGACGCCGATTCCAATGGTTCAATGCATATCGAAAAACGTGTCTCCGGCGTCTGGAAGAAATTTCTCTTTTCGATCAATGCATCGCAGAAACTCGCAAATTCCATCGAGCATCATTTGCTGACAATGCTCGAAGATCAGCCAGCGGCGACGCCTGAAGGTGATGCTGAGAAAGACAAGTTGTTTCAGTAGATCATGACATTCGCAAATTTTCTCACATACGCCATCGCATTAGCGATTGCCGTTGCAGTTCCTGGACCAGGCATCATTGCGCTCGTAGCACGCGCGCTCGGATCTGGCTTTCGGCCAACACTGCCGATGGTTTTGGGATTAGCGTTGGGTGATGTGGTTTATCTAGCTGCCGCTATTCTGGGCTTGACCTATATCGCTAGTGCATTCGGAACCATATTTATTGTCTTAAAATATGCCGGCGCGGCTTATCTTCTCTACATGGCATGGGGTTTTTGGCAGCAGGGCATAACAGCGGAAAAAATTGCATCAAAGAAAGCTGATAGCGGCTGGAACAGCTTTACTGCAGGATTTTTGGTTACGTTGAGCAACCCCAAAGTGATGGTCTTTTATCTCGCATTACTACCAACATTTTTTGACCTAACAGTCGTTACCGTGCTCGACTTCTTCCTGCTGATTGGGCTGACATTCATTGTCCTTTTATGTGTTTTACTACCCTATATTGGATTGGCAGGGCGTGCCCGTGCGATGCTGCAAACTCCGAAGACGTTAAAAGTTATGAACCGGTTTGCGGCAACCTGTTTGGCTGGCGCGGCAGCGGCAATCGCGACACGCGCCAACTAGATTTTGAAGTCAATCTACTTTTAAGGAATTCCCGTTACCTTGAGTAAAAGGTAAGGGGCAGATCGTGACTGAGCAGCACAGTCCAATTCAATTCGCAAAATCCTATCATTTGCTTCAATTGGCAATGATAGCGGCGATTGCAATCCTCTGTTTTATGGGTAGCACAACCGTCAATGGCTACGTTCTGGATGGCAGTGGGCTGATGCTCGGCCGAGACTTCCTGAATATGTGGCATTACGGTGTGGCCGCGTTTTCAGAAAACCCAGCCGCTTACTATGATTTCGACTTCTACAATGCCGAGCTCAACAAGCTCATTGCGGACTATCCTTACCAAAATTGGTCATACCCTCCGCACTTCATGCTTATTGCCGCCCCTTTTGGATTATTTGGTTACAATGCCGCATTGGTATTGATGACGGGCTTAAGCGTGCTGTGCTTCTGGTACTTCATCGTCAAAGATTTTGAAGACAGCGCCTATAGGCAATCCATATGGTTGATGCCTGCATTTCTCTTTGCGCTCATCTGCGGACAATTGTCGGTTCTGCTAGCGGCAATCCTGATCGGCATCTATCGCAATATGGACAGTCGGCCGATATTGACAGGTATCTTAATCGCGCTGCTAACGGTTAAGCCGCAGGTCGGTTTCTTGTTCCCGCTCTTTCTAATCGCCACGCAACGTTGGACCGTTTTGCTCAGCGCCAGCATCGCTACAATTGCTTTCATCGGCGCTTCTATTCTGATTTACGGTATGGAGATTTGGGACGTATTTTTGTTTTCGCAAGTCGGAGAGCAATCGAATTTGTTGTTTAACTCACACCCATTGACCCGCGGACTCATGCCATCGCTTGCGGCAAATCTTGGTATCATCGGGTTGAATAAATCAATTGCGCTGGGCCTACACTCTGCTGTTGCAATAATGGCAGTTGCAGCGATGGTTTGGTGCTGTCTGAAAAGCACTGACAGATTTTTGCAGTATGCGGTATTTGTTACAACCAGCTTCGTCGCAACGCCCTATTTGATGGCGTATGATACGATCATATTGTGTTGGATTGCTGTGCATTTGTTAGCGCGTTACGGCGCCAACAATTGGCAGAAAATGTCCTACCGCTTCATTTTTGCACTCATTCCTGTCGGCATAGCGCTTTCGATGCTGAACATTCCCGGCAGCAGTTTGATTGTCCTGTCATTGCTTTTTTGGGCATTGTCCGAGACAGGTGTGTTCAACCGCAAAGAGGTCAATCTACAACCCGCTGAATAGAAAGGGTTCTAGGCGGCGATCGATAACCGCCCGCTCGAGACGCGATAGGAAATCGCTTCGGCAAAATGAATTTTTCCCACTTGGGTTGCATCATCAAGATCCGCCAAGGTCCGTGCAACCTTCATGATGCGGTGATATGCGCGCGCCGAAAACTTCATCTTATCGGCAGCATCAGCAAGCAAGGTCATAGCACCCTGATCGGCATCAACAATTTGCTCAATATGCGAAGTCGGGCAATGTGCATTCACAATAACTCCATCTGTTTCCATCGCCTGATATCTGTCTAATTGGCGCTGGCGAGCGCGGAGGACACGTTTTGCAACTGACGCGCTTTTTTCGCCAGGCTTAGACCGGATCAATTCACCTGGCGTTACGCTTGGCACTTCGATACGAAGATCAATGCGATCCATAAGTGGGCCAGAAATACGCGCCTGATAATCCGATTGGCAACGCGGTCCACGCGCACAAGTGTGACCTGGTTCACCAGCCATACCGCAGCGACATGGATTCATGGCGGCGATGAGTTGAATGCGCGCCGGATAAGATACGCGGTAATTGGCCCGCGCAATCACGCATTCGGCCGTCTCCAGCGGTTGTCGCAAACTATCAAGAACCTGCGGCGTGAATTCTGGAAATTCATCCAAAAACAGAACACCATTATGAGCAAGCGATACCTCACCCGGCTTTGCCTTAAAGCCACCGCCCACCATTGCAGCCATTGAAACTGAATGGTGCGGCGCTCGAAAAGGCCTGCGGTCCGATAATTCACCGCCTGCCAATTCACCCGCGATTGATGCGACCATTGAGACATCTAGCAGCTCGCGTGGATTGAGCGGCGGTAAAATAGAAGCCAGTCTCTGAGCCAGCATGGATTTGCCGGAACCAGGCGGTCCAACCAAGAGCATATTGTGACCCCCGGCAGCGGCGACTTCCAGTGCGCGTTTAGCGGTTTCCTGACCCTTGATATCCGATAAATCCGGCAAGGTAGACGCCGCCGCATGTGTAACCGGTCGCGGTCGTGATAGGACTTGAGTGCCGCGAAAGTGGTTGGCTAAACCTATCAAACTAACAGGAGCGAGAATGTTCATCTCACGGTCAGCCCAAGCGGCTTCAGGTCCGCATTCATAAGGACAGATTAGCCCCTTACCCGCGCCATTAGCAGCGATCGCCGCTGGTAATACACCTGCTACGGGCGCAATTGCACCATCGAGCGAGAGCTCGCCTAAGACACTATATCCGTTGAGTGCATCGGACGGTATTGCCCCTAACGCTGCCATCAAGCCCAGCGCGATCGGTAAGTCAAAGTGACCCCCCTCCTTGGGCAAATCTGCCGGCGCTAAATTGACGGTGACTTTTTTGGGCGGCAATGAAAGGCCCGATGCATGCAGCGCCGATTGGACGCGCTCTCTACTTTCAGCAACGGCCTTATCTGGCAGGCCAACTATGTGCATGCCCATTTTGCCGGGCGCCACCATTATCTGCACATCTACCGGAAACGCATCGATGCCTTGAAATGAAACTGTCGATACCCGCGAAACCATTTTATGCCTAGAATATAATCAGTTTATACTGACCATATAGAGACATAAAAACTAGAACGTTACAAGAACAAATTTAGTTTGTGTTTTATAATACAGATCATGGCCACGTTAATTCTGTACTTTTTCTTCTATAGCATCCCAAAATAACGCAGCGATATCTGCACCGCCAAATTTTTTGACCTCACGTACGCCGGTGGGTGAGGTGACGTTGATCTCGGTCATCAGGCCACCGATAACATCAATGCCAACCAAGGTTAGACCGCGCTTATTAAGCTCCGGGCCAATGCGCGCGCAAATTTCAAGCTCGCGCTCTGTCATTGTGGTTTCAATTGCTTGACCACCCACATGCATGTTTGAACGTGTGTCGCTTTCATCGGGAACGCGATTGATGGCGCCGACTGGTTTGCCGTCAATCAGAAGTATGCGCTTGTCGCCCTCGCGCACATCGCTCAGATAGCGTTGGGCGATGATCGGCTCACGTGTTAGCTGACTAAACATTTCCATCAGCGACGTTAAATTTCGGTCGCCGTCGCGCAGATGAAAGACGCCAGCACCGCCATTGCCGTAGAGCGGTTTCAAAATGATATCACCGTGCTTCTCACGAAATGCACGAATTTCGTCCAAGTCGAGCGTAACGATGGTTTCTGGCATCAAGTCCGCATATTCCATGACGAAGATTTTCTCCGGCGCATTGCGCACCGAACGCGGATTATTGACCACTAGCGTATCAGGATGAACCAACTCCAACATATGTGTTGTCGTTATGTAATTCATGTCGAATGGCGGATCCTGGCGCAGCAAAACGACATCAACATCGCGTAGGCTAGTGCGCTTTCTCTCACCGAACGTGTAGTGATCTCCCTCCACGTCTCTTACGGTGAGCGGCTCCATTGCGGCGGTTACGTCAGTACCACTCATTGTCAAGCGATCAGGCGTATAATGATAAAGCTCATGCCCACGCGCTTGGGCTTCAAGACACAGAGCAAAGGATGTGTCTCCACCGATGGAGATGTTTGCGATATGGTCCATTTGGACTGCAATTTTTAGCGCCATAGCTCTCTTCCAATATGTTGTTTGGGATAGGTGGCGTTTTGGACGCTAAAAATCAATTGCAAAATCAATTATGGCGTATGAATTGCTACAATGTGAATAGGCCACCGTCGTGGTAATACGGCCATCAGATCGTAGCGAATGGATAGTTTGGCATAATCCGGCTGTTTACCAAGCCAATCATCGCCCACCGCTTCAATACGGCACAATGCAGTTGCAGAGACAGCATCCATGGCTTGCTCAAGCGTTGGCCTTGCCTTCACTTCCACCATCGCGATCAGGTTTCCGCGACGCGCGATGATATCAATTTCGCCAGATTTGGTTCTGAAACGCTTTGCCACCACGCGATACCCCTTCAAGCGCAGTGCCCAGCCGGCTAAATACTCGCCTTTGTGACCCTTTTGATAGGCTTTTCGCCGTTTGTCCAAACTATTGGGCATCGCTCGCTTTCAAATTCAGCAATCGTGTATAGAGATCGGCCTTCTGCAATCCTGTCATCTTAGCGGCCTCCTTTGCGGCCTTGGATGCAGGCATTTCCTTGAGCAATGAGATCAGAATATCGTCGATTTCATCGTCAGTGGTTGGATGAGGCGCTTCTTGCGCGGGCTCAATGAGTATGACTATTTCACCCTTAATTGTTTCGTTTTCAAAATGATCTGTAATATCGTTGGCATTAAGAGTAATAATTGTTTCAAATCTTTTGGTTAGTTCACGGCCGACACAGACCATTCTCTCTTCGCCCATAATATCTGAAATCGCTCTTAGTGAAGCGACCAATCTGGTTGGTGCTTCAAACATTATCAGTGTTGAGGACACATGCGCCAAACGTTCAAGAAAATTGCGGCGGGCGCCATCCTTATTGGGCAAAAATCCCACAAAACGAAAATCATCTGATGGCAGACCGGATGCAGCAAGACCCGCAAGAACGGCCGATGTACCGGGAACAGGAATGACGCGAAAACCTGCGGCGCGTGCTTCGACACCTAGTCGGTATCCCGGATCTGAAACCAAGGGCGTTCCGGCATCAGATACCAATGCGACTGACTTGCCCTGCTGCAACTGTTCAATGAGCTTCGGTCCGACTTTCTGGGCGTTGTGTTCGTGATAAGCATAGGGCTTTTGCTTGATGCCATAACGATCAAGTAACCGCCTGGTCACACGCGTATCTTCGCATGCGAGCACATCGCAAGCTGTAATGGTTTCCAGTCCGCGTATCGTGATGTCGCCCAAGTTTCCGATCGGCGTAGATACAAGATACAAAGCGGGCTCTAGCGCTGGCGCTTTGATTTCATTGTTTGAGA
>JBCDFK010000065.1:0-8330 GCA_039178065.1 Pseudomonadota bacterium
GTTTTCCAGCCATTTTTCTTCCAACCGTGGATCCATTTGGAGATTCCGTCTTTGACATATGAGGAATCTGTATAAAGCGCCACATCATGTGGCCCGCCTTTCAGAGAGCTAAGCCCATTGATTGCCGCAAGTAGCTCCATTCGATTATTGGTGGTTTCGAACTCTCCACCGTTCAGTTCTTTTTCGTTCTCACCAGATTTTAAAATGGCGCCCCAGCCGCCAGGACCAGGATTGCCGCTACAAGCACCATCGGTAAAGATTGAAACCTTAGCCATCAATCATCCAAACCGTATTCGCGCGCATTTTTGACCTGGTTATGAAACCGCATTTTGCGGATGTACTCTTCAGGATCCTTCTTAACGACGAGCGAACCTTCTGGCGTTGTTACCCAATCGTATAGCCGCGTAAGCATGAACCGCAGCGATGCGCCAAGGCTCAGTATGGGTAGTGCTGCTCGTTCCTGGCCAGTGAAGGGGCGCGATTGATGATAGGCGTTCAATAGCGCCCTACCCTTGGTCATATTGAAAGAATGATCGGCTTCGAAACACCAAGCATTGAGACAAATTGCAACGTCATAGACATAGGCATCGGTACAGGCAAAATAGTAGTCAATAATGCCGGAGAGCTCGCCGCCCAAGAAGAAAACATTGTCGGGGAACATATCTGCATGGATGACACCGGAATCCAAATCCTTTGGCCAGTTTGTTTCCAGCTTCGCAAGTAGCTTTTCCACCTCATCGCGCATTGCTGTTTCCATATGTGGATGCGCATCAATGCATTGGTTCCACAGTGGTCGCCAATCCTTCATCGCGAGCGAGTTTTGGCGTATCATATCAAAATCGGCGCCAGCTTTGTGCATATCGGCGAGCGCTGTGCCCACTTCGCGGCAATGAGCAACAGAAGGCCGGCGCATCCACATGCCTTCCAGACATGTAATCATGGCGGCAGGACGACCAGCGAGCTTACCCAACACTTCGCCAGACTTGGTTGGCACCGGCAGCGGGCAATTGATGCCATTGCTAGCGAGATGCTCCATCAGGTTGAGAAAGAAAGGCAGATCATCTGGGTTCACCCGCTTTTCATAAAGCGTCAAAATGAAATTACCGCCCGAACAATGCAGCAGGAAGTTAGTATTCTCGACTCCCTCTGCAATGCCCTTGTAGGACAGTAGTTCACCTACATCATAGTTTGCAATGAAGGCGGTAAGTTCAGCTTCTGTGATATCTGTATAAACGGCCACTTATGCTTCCGGTCCGTTGAGAAAGGCCATATCTTCGGCCAGTAAAGGCGTTTCGCGCAAGTCACGCATGACGGGGAAATTCTCATTCTCTTCGACGGTCAATGCGATATCCACTTTAACATCGAAGTGCTGGCGGAACGCATCGATTATCTCATCAACGACAATTTCTGGGGCTGATGCTCCGGCAGACATGCCGAGTGTTTTCAAACCCGCAAGCTTGTCAAAATCGAGTTCTGTTGCGCGTTGAACAAGCATTGAACCTTTGGCGCCGTGACGCCTGGCGACTTCCACTAAACGCATGGAATTAGATGAATTTGGTGCGCCCACGATGAGAAACATATCTGTCCCTGGCGCCGCCAGTTTGACCGCTTCTTGGCGGTTAGTCGTCGCATAGCAAATGCTCTCAGACGACGGCGCTGTTAGGTGCTCAAATCGCGCTTCCAGCGCAGCAACCACATCTGCTGTGTCGTCAACAGAAAGCGTTGTCTGTGTAACATAACCAATATTGTCTTCATCGGGCACGCTCAATTGCGCTACCTGTTCTGGTGTTTCAACTAAGGTAACGTCACTTGGGTCGAGCTGCCCGAGCGTGCCAATAACTTCTGGATGGCCCGCATGACCGATTAGTAGCACGTGACGGCCAAGTCGTTGATGCCGCATCGCCTGTTTGTGGACTTTTGAAACCAACGGACAGGTCGCGTCCAGGTAAAGGAAGTTGCGCGCCTCCGCATCAGCTGGAACCGATTGTGGGACTCCGTGAGCAGAGAAAATGACAGGCCTGTCCTTATGATTTGTCGGAATATCATCTAGTTCCTTGACGAAAACGGCACCTCGTTCGCGTAATCCATCAACAACGAATTTATTGTGCACGATTTCATGGCGTACATAGACCGGTGCGCCATATTTCTTCAGCGCCAGCACGACAATCTGGATTGCGCGATCCACACCTGCACAGAACCCGCGCGGTTCGCACAGACGAATAGTGAGCGGTGGTTTTGATTCCGTAGAAGCCATCATGCAGGTTGTTTGTGACGATGACTCACCGAAGTCAAGTCATGACAGATTTTAGAATTTGAACTAGTCTGCAATTCAAAATCGCGAGGCAATTAACATGGTAGAATCTGCGTCCCTCCAAGCACGACGTTACGTGCGCCTGCTACTCACGCTAATTTTGTATACCTTAATGCAAGCTCAAGCCTCCGCTGGAGGCAGTTTAAGTGATCGTCTGCAAGCTGGCGTAGAAGACGGGTCGCTCAAGGGACTTCATAGCGTGCTGATGATGCATGATGGCGAGGAGTTTGCTTCGGCTTATTTTGAAGGAAAAGATGAACGCTGGGGAATGCCATTAGGCATGAAAGTCCATGGCCCAGACACACGGCATGACTTGCGCTCTGTCACCAAGAGTATTGTTGGCTTGCTTTATGCCATTGCGCGAGATGAGGGCATCGTGCCGGAACCAAGCGCCAGTCTTGTAAAACAGTTCCCTAACTATGTGGATTTAGCCGAAGATACCGAGCGCCAGAAGGTCACGATTGAGCATGCGCTTACCATGACCATGGGCATGGCTTGGGACGAAAGCCTGCCATATACAGACCCGAGGAACAGCGAGATCGCTATGGAGCAATCGTCCGACCGCTATCGCTTTATTCTTGAGCAAGACATCACAGGTGAGCCCGGCAAGAAATTGAATTATTCGGGTGGGGCAACGGCTATTATTGGCAAACTGATTGCCAATGGAGCCGGAATGCCACTGGATGAATATGCTAATGGCCGATTGTTTGAACCATTGGGCATCACCGAGTACACATGGATAAAGGGCCGCGATGGTGAGCCATCTGCAGCGTCAGGCTTGCGCATGCGGGCGCCTGATTTGGCAAAAATCGGGCAATTGATAGTTGACCAGGGCAAGTTTAATGGTCGCCAAATCGTATCAGAGAATTCATTGACGGAGATGCTCGAACCGCGCGCTCAAATAGATACAAATTTTCAGTATGGTCATTTTTGGTACCTTTTGGGTCCCATTGAGAAGCCGACGCTTGCGGCCGGTTTTGGCAATGGCGGCCAGCGCCTTTCAGTCAATGCTGAAAACAAGCTCGTGACCGTGATATTCGCCGGCAATTACAATGACTACAATGCTTGGAAACTGGGCGTGAAGGTTATTGAAGAGTATTTGGTGCCTGAATTGAAGAAAGCCGGAATACTCTAAGCACCCCGTCTATGCCGAACGACATAAAACCCCAGAACACCAATCAACGTTAGCGCTAAACCATACCAGGTGACTGCATATTGCAAATGATTGTTCGGCAGATCGATGATCGTAACGCCGCCCACGGGAAGTTGCGTTGGATTTGCTTTATTATCCTGATCGATAAAAATGGGCACGAATTGTTCGGCAGGTTTACCGGTGCGTTCGATCATCGCGTCAAGATCTTTCCAGTGAAAAACATTTTTCTCAACGTCGTTGTCAGGCACGACCCAACCGGCCTTATCATCTGGCACACTTCGGGCTAAGCCCGTCACATCTTGGCTTAGAGAAACCAGACTTTCGGGTCGCGTGCCCGGATCTTTCATGTCAAATGGAACGAAACCACGATTGACGAAGACAAAGCGTTCAGCTTCCAGCATGAGCGGCGTGTAGATATAATAGCCAGACAGACCATCGAAAGTTGCAAAGAAGTGTTGCTCGTTGGCATGATCGAAGTAGCCCAGCGTCTTGACCGGTGTGTATTCGATCTCTTCTCCGGCTTGAAGCTTAGCGAGCACGTTAGCCAATGCCAGTGGCTGCTGGTTCGTGCGTTCTTCAATGGTTGCCAATAGCGCCTCTTTCCAAGCCAGGCGCTTGACCTGCCAGGTGCCGAGCGAAATGAGAATAACCAATGCTACAGCGCCGAAAATGAGCGCTAACCAAAGCCATTTATTCGATGTGGTTTGCGACTGTGCGCTCATCTGGTGTCCATCATAAAATGAAAACGGGCGACCATGTTGCCATGATCGCCCGCTTGTTAAATTCAAATAGTCCTTAACCGTGGTAAAGCGGCGCGCCCCATGATCCCCAAATGTAGATCACGAAGAAGAGGAATAGCCATACCACGTCAACAAAGTGCCAGTACCAAGCAGCGGCCTCAAATCCAAAATGCTGTTTTGGCGTGAAGTGACCGGCCATTGCGCGGAACAAGCAAACAACCAAGAAGATCGTCCCCACGATAACGTGAAAGCCATGGAAGCCCGTAGCCATGAAGAATGTGGCGCCGTAGAGCGAATCTGAGAATGTATATGGCGCATGGCCGTACTCATAGGCCTGAACGCCGGTGAAAATAACGCCGAGGAAAATGGTCAGCGCAAGACCCCATTTCAAACCATCACGATCGTCGATCAACAATGCATGGTGCGCCCATGTGATCGTTGTGCCCGAAAGCAATAGCAGCAATGTGTTGTAGAGAGGCAAGTGCAGCGGATCGAGCACTTCCATACCGGCAGGTGGCCACGCTCCGCCTGTGTAGGCCATGCGCGCTTCCTGAATAGATTCGTCGAAGAAAAGGCTTGCATCAAATACAGCCCAGAACCATGCCACAAAGAACATAACTTCAGAGGCGATAAACATGATCATGCCGTAGCGTAGGTGGATCGACACAACGCGCGTATGGTGGCCCTCATGAGCTTCCTTGATGGTGTCTGCCCACCAACCAAACATTGTGTAGAGCACGACTGCCAGGCCGATGAAGAATAACCAAGGATTGCTGAGCGGAAGGCCTAACAAGCTAAACTCATTGCCCTGCACCGCCTGCATCCAGCCGACACCACCAATCGCCATAATCAAAGCGCCGATGGCACCAAGAACCGGCCAGGGGCTTGGATCAATAATGTGATAGTCGTGATTTGTTGCGTGTCCGTCAGCCATAGGCTACCCCCGATTTCCGGCGATTTCTTGTTTAATATCGCTATATAGTGGTGTTGGTTGAACCACAACGTCTTTAGGCACTATTGCGCTTACATTTGTTGGCTCATCCACTTCGTAAAAAGTATATGAGAGCGTGATGGTTCCGATGTTTTTGGTTTCAACGGCGTTTACAATATCCGGGTCAACAAAGAACACGACGGGCATGTCCATTTTCTCTCCGGGTTGCAATGTTGTCTCTGTAAAGCAGAAGCACTGAACTTTGTTGAAGTAAGCGCCTGCAGCCTGCGGTGTCACATTGAAGGTGGCCGTGCCAGTTGTGGGCACTTTCAGATTATTGAACGCCTCATAAGAGATCTGCATGGTCTCGCCGATTTTCAGCGTGACTTCGCGTTCCACTGGTTTGAAATTCCACCCCAATGCACCGTCGCCCACATTAGCGTCAAAGCGCACATTGATTGTTTCATCCAAAATGGTTGTTTGCGGGAGTTCAGCACGTTGTGTTGTACCACCATAGCCGGTCACCTGACAGAACAATTGATAAAGTGGAACAGATGCATAAGCCAGCCCAACCATGCTAGCAAAAAACGCCAAGCACATGAAAGCCAAGCGCACATTTTTGCGATGGGTATTGCTATCGCTTGAATCTTGGTTTGTTACATCGCTCATTGATCAAAGCCTCGGTTAGCCATTATTTCTGGCCCAAACTTCACAACAGTTGCTACGTAAAAAACACCAACAAAGGCTGCAAGACAAAGTGCAATTGCGATATTGCGCGACTTGCGTGTTTTTTGCTGCTTTTCGGAAAGCGCAACCTGTTCAATCCTTTCACCCATTTTGTGACGTGACTCGGCCATCAGAAAATATCTCCCAAAGAAAGAGACAATCCAAATGTCCGGAAGACAATGGCCTCGGCCATTAGTGTGGCAAAGACTGCAAACAGGAAGAAGATTGAAAAGCCAAAGAGATATTTCTCAGCGCGCAGATTTTCGTCTGCACCCGCAACCCTCCAAACCTTGTATGTCAGCCACAAAAATGCGCCCGCTAGCACCGTTGATACAACACCATACGCCGCGCCGCCAAAACCCATTATCGCAGGCAAAACCGTTATCGGCGCAAGTATGGCGGCATAAATAAGCATTTGATCGCGTGTGATCTTTTCACCAACCACGTTGGGTAACATCGGCACACCAGCATTGTCGTAGTCGCGCATTTTCCAGAGCGCGAGCGCCCAGAAATGAGGCGGCGTCCAAAAGAAGATTATGGCAAACAATACTGCGCTATCGAGCGTCAATGTGCCGGTTACACATGCCCAGCCAATCATCGGAGGGAAGGCACCTGCGGCACCGCCGATTACAATGTTTTGCGGTGTGGAGCGTTTAAGCCACATCGTATAGATCACCGCATAGAAGAAGATTGTGAAAGCGAGCAATCCGCCCGCAACCCAGTTGATCAGCAAGCCAAGCGTAAAGACTGACAACACCGACAAAATGATGCCAAATATCAGCGCTTCTTTTGGAGCTATGCGCCCTGATGGAATGGGGCGACCAGCGGTTCGCGTCATGACGCGATCAATGTCTGCATCAAACCACATATTGAGCGCGCCCGAGGCACCAGCACCAACAGCAATGGCCAATATCGCAACAAAACCCATAAATGGATTGATGTCGCCCGGCGCAACCAAAAGTCCAACAAGTGCGGTGAATACGACTAGTCTCATAACCTTTGGCTTGAGCAGCTCAAAATAGTCGGCTGGTGTCGCTTCGGACACGCCTAACTGGTTCGAGCTATATTCATCTACAAGCGCCATTTGAGCTTTCTAGCCATTGGTTGTTAGTCCGAATTTGCCCGAACCAATTCTATGGCCCGGGCAAAGAGAGTGTTGTTCCGCGTTCCGCTTATTTGATGCGCGGTAGCTGTTCCCATTGGTGGAACGGCGGCGGAGAAGGCAATTGCCATTCAAGTGTTGTTGCACCCTCGCCCCATGGATTTGCGCCAGCTTCGCGCTTGCGTGCAAAGGCTTCAAACACACCGAACAAGAATACCACAACGCCCAGCGCTGAGAGGTAGGAACCATATGATGAAACTTGGTTCCAGCCAGCGAATGCATCTGGATAGTCGATATAGCGGCGTGGCATGCCTGCAAGACCCAAGAAGTGTTGCGGGAAGAAGAGCAAGTTCACACCGACAAATGTGACCCAGAAGTGGATGCGTGCGATTGCCGATGAGTACATGTAACCGGTCATTTTTGGGAACCAGTAATACCAGGCGGCAAAGATCGCGAACACAGCGCCAAGCGACAGAACATAGTGGAAGTGAGCCAAAACATAATAGGTGTCATGCAAAGAACGGTCTAGACCAGCATTGGCCAATTGTACGCCCGTCACACCGCCAACGGTGAACAAGAAAATGAAGCCAATGGCCCAAAGCATGGGTGAACGAATTTCGATTGAGCCGCCCCACATGGTTGCGATCCAAGAGAAAATTTTCACGCCCGTTGGTACCGCAATAACCATTGTTGCGAACACGAAGTAGCGTTGCGTGTCGAGCGACAAACCAACTGTGTACATGTGGTGTGCCCACACGATGAAGCCGACAACACCAATTGCAACCATCGCATAGGCCATTCCCAAGTAACCAAACACAGGCTTTTTCGAGAAAGTAGAAACGATGTGGCTGACAATACCAAATGCAGGCAAAATCAAAATATAAACTTCAGGGTGACCGAAGAACCAGAACAAGTGCTGGAACAAAATCGGGTCTCCACCGCCTTCAGGTGTGAAGAACGCTGTACCGAAGTTGCGGTCTGTCAAAAGCATGGTGATAGCACCGGCAAGCACTGGCAATGACAACAGAAGCAAGAATGCTGTGATCAAAACCGACCAAGCAAATAGCGGCATTTTATGCAGGGTCATGCCCGGCGCACGCATGTTGAAGATGGTCGTAATGAAGTTGATTGCACCAAGAATAGATGATGCACCGGCAATGTGCAGCGATAGGATCGCAAAATCCATCGCAGGACCGGGCTGGCCAGTTGTTGATAGCGGCGGATAGATTGTCCAGCCACCACCGACACCGAAAGCACCCGGCGCGGAAGGCATAAACAATGAAATTGCGAGTAGAATAAACGCTGGAGGCAACAGCCAGAATGAGATGTTGTACATGAGCGGGAATGCCAAATACGGAGAGCCGATA
>JBCDFK010000066.1:0-8296 GCA_039178065.1 Pseudomonadota bacterium
AAGGTGATCTTCGTCACCCAAAATGTCTGAAAGAACAGCAAAGTCATCGCCTTCTTTGATAAGACCCATCGCAATACCGGCTACTGGAGCTTTGATCGGTACGCCTGCATCCATCATTGAAAGAGAAGCACCACAAACAGAAGCCATTGAAGACGAACCGTTTGATTCTGTGATCTCAGACACCACGCGAATTGTGTATGGGAAGTCCTCAGCTGCAGGAAGCATTGGATGGACCGCGCGCCATGCCAATTTACCATGACCAATTTCGCGACGGCCAGGGTTACCCATGCGACCAGCTTCACCCACAGAATAAGGAGGGAAGTTGTAATGCAACATGAAGCTTTCTTTATAAGTGCCAGTTAGCGAGTCAATGAATTGCTCATCATCGCCTGTACCCAAGGTGGCAACAACCATCGCCTGTGTTTCACCTCTTGTGAACACAGCAGAGCCATGTGTACGCGGGAAAACACCAACTTCTGATACGATGGAGCGAACTGTTTCCAAGTCGCGGCCATCAATACGTTTTTTGGTTTTAAGGATGTCACCACGAACAACATTTGCTTGCAATGACTTGAACACAGAACCAATTTGTGTGTCAGTCCACACAGGGTTTTCTGCACCTTCAGGTGCGAGTGTTTCGTAAACCTTTTTCTTGGCCGCATCCAACGCATCATAGCGTGCTGATTTATCGATGATCTTGTATGCTTCCGAGAGCTCATCGGAAACAAGGCCGGCCATCGTAGCTTCAAGTTCAGCTAGATCTTCAGGTGAGAATTCGCGCGGGTCTTTCGCAGCAACTTCTGCAAGCGAAATTATCGCCTTAATCACAGGTTGAAAACCTTGCTGGCCGAACATAACCGCACCAAGCATTGTGTCTTCATTGAGTTCTTTTGCTTCTGACTCAACCATCAGAACCGCATCAGTCGTACCCGCAACCACAAGATCAAGATCGCTTTCTTCCATCTCATCGATATGAGGGTTCAGGACATATTCACCATTGATATAGCCAACGCGCGCCGCACCTAGCGGGCCCATGAAAGGCACGCCAGAAATTGTTAACGCTGCAGATCCCGCAACCATGGCAACCATATCTGGATCGTTTTCGAGATCGTGTTGCAAAACGGTTAGAATGACTTGTGTTTCATTCTTATAGCCTTCTGCAAATAGCGGACGAATTGGACGGTCGATTAGACGCGATGTCAAAGTCTCTTTTTCAGAAGGGCGGCCTTCGCGCTTAAAGAAACCACCGGGAATTTTGCCTGCGGCATAGGTTTTTTCCTGGTAGTTTACGGTTAGCGGAAAGAAATCCTGTCCCGGTTTTGCAGACTTTGCAGACACAACAGTGGCAAGAACCACTGTCTCGCCATAAGTTGCCAACACGGCACCGTCTGCTTGGCGAGCTATTTTTCCTGTTTCAAGCGTAAGCGTACGACCGCCCCACTCAACTTCCACCTTATGGTGATCGAACATGTCTTGTCCTTTCAAGTTCATGTATTAACGCGCTTTTCCTGCGCGGTTATTATCATTTTGAGCTTGGGCAAGACGACTGGATGTTTGCTCTTCAAACAGCCGGCAATCCTGCCCCGCGAATAGTTTCAACCGGTGCGAACATTCATCCGCACCGGTTGTAAGTTTTTAGCGACGCAATTTCAGCTCAGTGATGAGCTTTGTGTAACGTGCTTCGTCCTTGCGCTTCAAATAGTCGAGTAGACTACGGCGCGATGAGACCATTTTCAAAAGTCCACGGCGGGAATGGTTATCCTTTTTGTGGTCTTTAAAGTGGTCTGTAAGTGTGTTGATACGATCTGTGAGGATTGCAACTTGCACTTCCGGTGAACCAGTGTCGCCAGCTTTTGTGGCAAATTTCTGGATCAGTTCAGCTTTACGCTCAGGCGTAATCGACATCGTATATCCTTTCTTAAAATGAAGGGTTGTTCGGTCGCCCAGACCGGGATGTCGTCCAGCAAGGGCCAATCACGTCATTCCATTGACGTGGTGCGGTGCACATAGTCTATTTTTGCAGGAAATGAAAGGGTTTAGGTCGAATTAGTTAGCTCAACTCCAAAGTCATAAAATAGCTATGCGGATCGTCGTCGTAATCTGCGAAAGGTCCGGTTTCTGCGAAGCCAAATCTAGCGTATAATTTCTGCGCCGGCACAAAGTGTTCGGTCTTGCCGGTCTCCAAGCTTAATCGCTCAAAGCCTCCAGCTCTGGCGTACTCCAAGAGGTTTGTAACCAGCTTTTGAGCTATGCCCTGCCCGCGCGATTCCGCCACCGTGTGCATGGATTTTATCTCACCCAGACCATCACCGTGGTCTTTAAGCGCAACACAACCAACCAATTGATTTTCCAACCATGCAGACCAAAACGTGATCTCTGGAACCCGCAATGCATCCATATCCAAAGCGTAGACGCTTTCGGCGGGTGTAATCGCATACATGTGGTCAAGATGGCGACGCAATAGACCAGCTATCTCCGGGCCTTCTAAATCGTCGATTTCGATTTTTAGCATGAACCTACTGCGAGATAATCTTGATTTCAGTGAAGTCCTCAAGGCCCCACATGCCTCCTTCACGCCCATTTCCAGATTGACGATATCCGCCGAATGGATGGCCTCGGCCAAATCCTTTGCCGTTGACCCTCACCATGCCAGCGCGAAGACGCCGTGCAACACGATCGCCTTTGTCAGCATCGCTGGTACTCAGATAGGCGGCAAGGCCATAAACCGTGTCATTTCCCAGGCGAACAGCCTCGTCTTCTGACCCATCAAATGGTGTTATCGCCAAAACAGGACCAAAAACTTCCTCTCGGAAAAGCGTCATATCGGGTGCAACATCTGCGAAAACAGTGGGCCGTACAAAGTAACCGCGGTTGAAGCCTTCAGGCCTTCCCAATCCACCGGTAACAAGTCGTGCGCCCTCTTTTATGGCGATTTCAATCAGATTTTGAACTTTGTCATACTGCATTTGGCTTACAAGTGGACCGATATGTCCGCCGGTCTCGCGAGGATTCCCAACCGCTACATTTTCTGCTGCGGTTTTTGCGATTGAAATGACATCTTCATAAACATCCTGGGCAACAATCATTCGCGTGGGAGCATTGCAGGATTGTCCTGTGTATTCCATACAAGGATTTACGCCGTTGGTGACCTGGCGCTCAATGTCAGCGTCGGCAAATATTATATTTGGTGACTTTCCGCCTAGTTCGAGCGTTACCCGTTTGACCGTGTCTGCAGAACCCTTGGTGACCAGTGCACCAGCTCTTGTGGATCCGGTGAAGCTCATCATATCGATATCTGGATGCCGCGACATGGCTTCACCCACAGTTGCACCGTCGCCATTGATTAGGTTGAAGACTCCCTTTGGGAAACCTGCTTCATGCATGAACTCTGCAAAAACCAAACCTGATAAGGGTGCAATTTCGGACGGTTTAAGTACGCATGTACAACCGGTCAACAGCGCTGGTACGACTTTGAGTGCGATTTGATTGACCGGCCAATTCCAGGGTGTAATCAAACCACAAACACCGATAGGTTCGCGTATTATATTCTGACCAGGTTTGAAATTTTGCTCCCACTCGAAGTCTTCTATGGCTTTTAGAAAACCTTTGAGGTGCCAAGGTCCACACGTTGCCTGTTCTTCATTGGCAAGATCAATAGGCGCGCCCATCTCCATCATGGTTGCTTCGGCCAACTCGCCAATGCGGGCATCCATTATTTCGCCTAGCTTCACAAATAAATCGCGACGCTCCGTCCAAGGGGTATCTGCCCAACCGGCAAATGCACTATGAGCAGCTGCGACAGCCTTATCCACATCAGCATCACTACCCAATGAGATTACGGCACAGGCTTCTTCAGTAGCCGGATCAATCACATCAAAGTCGTTGGGAACCAAAGGGTCAACCCATGCACCATCAATGTAAAATAGTCTTTTATCGATCATGATTTATCTCCACCGACTCCATATGAACCCAGTCAATCAGCCTGTCTACCAAAAGCTTATAGAAATTCGTTCGATGCCAGCTTGTTGCTATAAAATAAAGGGAATAAAACGCTTTCGACCCGCTTTGAACGAGGCGTATTCCTCTGCCATCGAAGTGTTTTTGAACTTATCTTCTTCTTGTTCCGCAGCGCGCCAATAAATTACACACATGATGGCGAAGAGCACCAAGCTCCATATGTTTGCAGTTGCAACAGCCCACCCGAACCAAAAGAGCAGATATGATGAGTAAAATGGGTGCCTGACAAAACGATACGGTCCACTTGTCACCAAACTTCCAGGATTTTTATCAGTAAAAGCAGCAAGCAACTGCGCATTGCGTGTTTCCCGAATTGTAACCCAGAAGAGTACCAAGGAAAGACCTTGCAGCAAGCAGCCAAGAAACTGGATGGTAGGCGGTTGCGCCAGAGCCCATGTCAGAGCCGTAAAGACAATTGCGCCTGTTATTACCATTATTGAAATGAGCTTAGCACCCGCCTCCAGAGCCCCAGACTCAAAATGAAACTTCACTGACCAAAGATAGGATCCAATTGTTGCCACGGCTAACAGCGTAACCAAAATGTCTAAGATCATGCTTTTGGTCCAACAACAATTAAAGCAAAACACAGACAGCCAGTACTTACACCAGAAGTCAATACGTCAGCTATTTAGGTCATTAAAATGCAACTTAATGCTGCAACGTGATGTTGAGTCCGTTCGAGTATCTTACCTGCATGAACAGTGCTGGAAACCTTACGACTAATAGACGAGTTGGCCCGCTTCGATACATCGAGCGTCTCTCCAAAACGGGCGTTAACGCGCCAACAATCGTGTTCCTGCATGGCAATAGTTTTTCAAGCGCAGTGTTTCAAAAGCAATTCGAAAGTGCGCAATTGGAAGATTTCCGGCTCATCGCCTTCGACTTGCCAGGCCATGGTCAATCAAGCGGATTGTCGGCCGATGTGGGCTACACATTTGGTACGTTTGCCGATGCAATTGCCCGTGGAATTGAATCACTTGATCTGAAAGACATTGTCGTGGCTGGTTGGTCGCTTGGTGGAAACGTTGCATTAGAGATGCTGGATCGTACACCGCAAGTTGCCGGGGCGATGATTTTCGGCGCACCACCGCTTAGAACGGGACCGCTTTCCAGCATTCGCGCCTTTCACTTTTCACGCGACATGTTCTTGGTGTCAAAAGGTAAGTTTTCAACTGCTGATGCAATGCGTTTTGAAAGATTCTGCATCGGGCAGCTTGCAAATGGTGAACACATCAATGCCATCAAAAAAGCTGACCCAAATATGCGTGTTGATGTCCTCAAGAGCGTGTTGCACGGGAAAAATCGCGACCAATACGATCTAGCGGTTAGCGCGGACAAACCACTGTGTATTCTGAATGGCGTTGATGATCCACTTGTCCGAACAAGTTACATTCATGACATCGCTGAGAATCCAAGTTTCAATGGTGAAATTGCGATGATTAATAATGCCGGCCACGCGCCCTTTGTCGACCAGTCCGCAGTATTCGATTTCATGTTGACTTCATTTGCACGCAGAGTTGCGACAGGCGAAGTGACAACCAAGGCAGCGCAAAGACAAGCCGCTTAATAGGCTGAGTTAGATATTCAAAACGCGCTTGGGTTGAAACTCTCCTCGCGCAATTTGTCCAATGGCAATCAATCGACCACGCACAAATGCGCATGCCTCATCTTCTGCAATTGGTGCATCGCGCCCATGTAAAAGTGCAGGATTGCCCATTTTAATGCGATGAGCTTGTTCATCTGTTAAATCTACCCTTGGCAAATCCGCCATTGCATCACCTGTCTCCAACAGCAATGCATCTAACGCTTCAAAGTTGGGTTCTTCGCCGTCGCCACGCGCGTGCTCGAGCGCCTCCAGCGATATGCAATCGATCTCTTCGAACGGATCCACCAAAGTGCGACGAAGTTCTGTTATGTGCCCAAAGCACCCAAGCTGGATACCCAAGTCGCGCGCCAATGAGCGAACATAAGTGCCTTTACCGCATTCAACTTCGAAGGTTGTTTTATCATCGTCGTGGTCGACGATTGCGAGCGCATCAATCGTAACGGTTCGCGATTGTATCTCGACTTTCTCACCCATGCGAGCCAAATCATATGCCCGGGCGCCATCGATCTTAATGGCCGAAAACTGCGGTGGTGTTTGACTGATATCGCCGATGTAGTTGGGAAGAATTGCTTCGACATCATCGCGTGTCGGACGCAATTTGGAAGTCTGGATAAACTCCCCTTCCAAATCATCCGTTGAAGTTTGGGCGCCCCAAGCGACTGTGAACCGATATGCCTTGGTTCCATCCATTATATACGCCACCGTCTTGGTTGCCTCACCCAGGGCAATTGGCAAAATGCCCGTCGCCAATGGGTCTAGAGTTCCCGCGTGGCCGGCTTTTTGTGCACCAAATAACCATTTAAGCTTGCCCACGGCTTGGGTTGAGCCCATGTTCAGTGGTTTATCCAACACGATCCAACCCGAGATTGGACGACCTTTTTTCTTGCGCGGTTTGGACATTAGTTTTCGTCGTCTTTATCATCGCGAAGATCGCGCGCAACTTCCGGCTTTTTCAATAGAGCATCAATTTTTGTGAAGTTATCAAAGCTGGTATCGGGTCTAAAGCGAAAGGCGGGCATGTGTTTCATGTCGCGCAAGGCTGGTGAAACCCGGCCACGTATGAATTTTGCATTGGCCGCGAGTGCTTTCACTATCGGCTGCATATCACTTTGACCAAAGGCCGTGACAAATGCCGTTGCGACTTTCAAGTCTGGCGACATCTGCACTTCGCTGATTGAAACCACAACACCATCCAATGCCGGGTCTTGTACGCCGCCACGTTGAATGAGTTGTGTAAGTGCATGGCGCACATTTTCTCCAACGCGCAATTGGCGCTGAGATGGCTCGTTCGATTTACTCATATTTATATCCAGCGGTGGGTAGCTGTTGTTAAAGCAGTGTTGCTGTCATCTAGAAATCCTCCTACCGGATGGGATTGGACCATCCGGTTTGAGTTGTTATTTATTTTTTCGACTAGCTCAGCTTACGCGCGATTTGTTCGATCCTGAAGCACTCGATTACATCGCCTTCTCGAATATCTTCGTAATTCTCAAAGGCCATACCGCATTCTTGCCCGGAAGGCACTTCATTGACTTCGTCTTTGAAGCGCTTAAGCGTTTTCAGCTTACCTTCATGGATCACAACACTGTCACGGATCAGGCGAACACCCGCGCCACGCTCCACCTTACCTTCAGTTACGCGGCAACCGGCAATCTTGCCGACCTTCGTGATGTTGAAGATTTCCAGCATTTCAGCGTTGCCCAAGAATGTCTCGCGACGTTCTGGTGTCAGCAGGCCTTCCATTGCCAACTTCACATCATCAAGCAGATTATAGATGATGTTGTAATAGCGAATTTCCACGCCAGCCGCCTCGGCAGCATCACGCGCTTGCTTATTGGCACGAACGTTAAAGCCCATAATCGCGGCGCCGGTTGATTCAGCCAGTGAGACATCAGTCTCAGTAATGCCACCAGCACCTGAATGGATGATACGCGCCATCACTTCATCGGTACTCATTTTTTCGAGCGCACCGTTGATCGCTTCAACCGATCCTTGCACATCGCCTTTAATAACGAGCGGGAATTCTGATCGATCTGTGTCGGCAGCCAATGCCATCATCTGCTCGAGAGAACCACGCGCTCCGGATTGACGCGCCACTGCTTTTTCGCGATCGACACGCTGACGATAATCAGAAATTTCACGAGCGCGCGCTTCGCTGTCTACAACAGCCATTTGGTCACCAGCTTGCGGCGTACCGTTGAGGCCAAGAATCTCAACAGGTAGCGATGGACCTGCTTCTGAAAGTTGCTGACCCTTGTCATTAACAAGCGCACGCACTTTGCCCCATTGAGAGCCGGCAACAACAATATCGCCTGTTTTCAGTGTACCAGCTTGCACCAACACAGTTGCAACGGCGCCGCGCCCTTTATCGAGCTTGGCTTCGACAACCACACCTTCAGCTGTACGGTCAGGATTGGCTTTCAGCTCCAGCACTTCAGCTTGAAGCAAAATTGCTTCCAACACGCCATCCAGATTAGTGCCTTTGAGTGCTGAAACTTCAACTTCCTGAGTGTCGCCACCCATCGATTCTACAAAAACTTCATGTTGAAGAAGTTCAGTTCGAACCTTTTGCGCATCCGCTTCGGGTTTGTCGATTTTGTTGATAGCAACAATCATCGGCACGTCGGCTGCTTTGATATGTGCAATTGATTCAATTGTTTGCGGCATAACGCT